>CANAUU010000006.1 GCA_947364965.1 uncultured Candidatus Saccharibacteria bacterium
TTCTGTTCCTAGAGAGCGAGCCGCCGGTTCATACAGAGGAGAAAATCGTTGATAAAATTGAGATCGATAAGCCCAATACGCAGCTGGTTTGTCATATTAGCCCGCGCAAGATTGCGCTGGGGGAGGCGGAAGAGAGCTGGAGTTTGAGCCGAACGGATATGATGACGCACTTGACGGTCTATTCAACGATTGTGGCGACGGTGTTGGGCGTGCTTTCGGCGGGAGGTTCGGCAGAAAATGCAGTGCTCTGGGCGCGGCTGAACGCGGAGCACGCGACCCTAGAGGGTTCGCTGTCGATGAGAAAACTACAGGAGCTCGCAAAAGCAGAGGCGGAGAAGCGGGCGAATTTGAAACTGATCGCGCAATCTTTGATGGCGACAAGGAAAGGCATCTTGGCAGCAGACGAGTCGGCGAATACCTTGACAGGACGGCTGGTTAGTTTCGGGATTGCAGCGAATGATGAGAGGCGGCGGGCGTATCGTGAGTTGCTTTTGACCACGCCGGAACTTAGAGATTATGCGAGCGGAGTGATTTTGTCGGACGAGACAGCGCAAATGACGACTGAACGAGGGCAAAACTTTGTCGACTATTTGACAAATCGCGGGATTATCCCCGGGATTAAGGTTGACCAAGGACTAGCTAAGCTGGCGCTGACTGGCGAGGATTGGACTTTGGGGCTGGAAGGATTGAGCGAACGATTGCGGAATTATTATGATATGGGGTTCAGGTTCGCGAAATGGCGAGCGAAATTCGTGATTGAGAAGGATAAACCGACGTTTATTGCAGTCGAGAAGAATGCGGAACTTTTAGCGAGTTTCGCAAAAGAATGCCAGGCGGCGGGGCTAACGCCGGTGGTTGAGTCGGATGTTGTACGCGACGGGGATTATACGGTCGAAAAGAATATTGAAGTGACGGATCGGGTTTTGACGGCAATTTTCGCGAAGTTGGAAGAACGACGCGTCAATCTCGCGGGCTGTCTTTTGAAGACGAATATGGTGCTCGCGGGCAAGAAAGCCGTGATTCAGCCAACAGCGAACGAAGTTGGTATGGCAACGGCAGCGGTCTTGAAGCACGCGGTGCCGAAATATCTGGCTGGAGTACTGCTCCTCAGCGGTGGGCAGGAGGCAACCATGGCGACGAAGAATTTGGCAGCGGTACGCCAAAACGGACCATTTAACTGGCCGGTGAGCTTCGCGTTCGGACGGGCGTTGCAGGATTCGGTGATGGCGACCTGGAAAGGTAAACCGGAAAATGTGAAGGCGGCACAAGCGGCGCTCCGGCGCAGACTGCAGGAGAATGCGGAAGTAGTGCGATAGGCTTAGATTTGGTGATGCAGCGTTTACTATTTGCTCAGTTCGGTAAGCCTCTCAAAATCGAGCCCTTCGGGTCGTGATTTTGACCCGGCTTAGCCAGAAATAACTTCATAAATAATAAGCGCTACATCACCAACCGTTGACTACTGCTGAGGTAATAACTCTGCTTATTGTGACAACTTTTTTGTGAGTTCCCTATAACTTATCGCCTTATAAAACGCTGCTACGCGGCAGAACCACGTAGCAGCAAATTGTGATTAGTTTAGTGGAATTACTCAGCTTTGGCTTCAGTAGCCTCGGCAGGAGCGGCTTCGGTGGGCTCAGTAGCAGCTGCAGCGTCCTCAGCTTCACGTGCGGCAGCCTCGGCGGCTGGGTCGTAAACGTTCGCGATGACGGTATTGTCAGCGAGTTCCTTGTCGGCGAGAGCGACACCGCCAGGAAGTTGGAGGTCGGCCAAGGTCAATTTGTCATCGAGCTTGGCGAGTTTGGAGCCGTCAACGATGATTTCTTGAGGCAAGTTGGTCGGCTGGGCCTTAACTTCAACGTCTTCCATAACCTGAAGTAAAACGTAGTGTTTCTTCGAGGCTTCGGAGGCTTCGAAGTCGACGACCTTGATTGGGGTGATAGCCTCGACGACTTCGTCAGCCGAAACAGCCTGGAACTCAACATTGATAATGCGGCGGCTAACTGGGTCGATGTCAATGTTTTTGACGATAGCGAGCTGAGCCTTGCCGTCCAAGTCGAGTTGGATAGGGGAGTGGTAGCCGGCGTCATTTAAGACTTTCTCGGTCAAGTTGTAGCTTGAGGTAGTTAAGATTGGGGCTTCGCCGCCGTAGACGACGGAAGGGATTTGGCCTTCGGCGCGGAGGGATTTGAGCTGTTTGCCGGTGGCGACGCGCTTCTCTAGCGATAGTTGGTTAGACATGGTTAATAACTCCTTTTAGTAAACAATTCTGTCTTTATAAGATTTTACTACTTTTTGCGAGGTTTGGCAAGAGGTGGGGAGGTAAGTTATTCGAGAATACAGTAGCCCACGGTTTTAGGGTCAGGCTATTCCTTATTCCGTCCGCGGATGCGGCTGACGATCCAGAAAATAGCGACGAAGATTACGAGAAGGATGATGAAAAGGAACCAGATCGGACAGAGGAAGACAAGTTTTTCGACGGTCGAAACTTCGTCGAAGATTTTGACGGTTTGGCGGACACGAAAGATGCCGAGATGCGGCGCGCCATCCCAAGAAGCGGTGTAGAAGCGTTGGGTTTCAGGGAAAATGATATTTTTGTCGGGGTCTTCTTCGTTAGTATAGATTTCTTCATCGCTGAAGAGTGGAAAAACTTGGAGTGAGTAGGAGGCGGAGGTATAGATGTTGCCGGTGTTCTCGACGACAGAGGTGGCGGCGATTGGGGGGGTGAAGATGAAGCTGGGGATTTTGTTTTCGAGGATTTTGGCGGTGGTGGTGACTTCTCCGTTGACGTTGCCGTAAACGATATAGCCGAGCCGGCGAACAGCCTCGAGACCGCCGGAAGTGTTGCTGCTATCGTTCCCCATTGAGACCATGATGGTGCCAAGTTGGGCACCACCGTGGGCATCTTCGGGGACGGTGAAAGAATAAGTGATTTCGACTTCGTCGCCGGGCGCAACGGTGCCGCTGTCGATGTCGACCGAGAGCCATTTTACTATGTCGTTATACTGCGTGGCTTTTTCGTAGTTGGCGGTGTATTCCTGGCCTTCGACGTTATAGGTCGAGAAAGAAATCGTGAAGTCGAAGGTTTCACGGCCAGTATTTTTGACCTTGAACTTGTCGGAATAGGTTTCACCAGGGTTGATAGTTCCGAAGCCTTTTTGTGTCGGGGTGATACCAAGCCGATAGTCGACGCTGCTGTCAGCGTAGGCTGAGGGCTGGAAAAACGTCGTGCCAAGCACGGTCAACACGGAGACCGCGAGTGCGGACAGGATGATTTTAATTTTATTCATTTACCTCCTTATTTCTCTTTATTATAGCATACGTCTTTGGCTTATATTGCAATTACCTCGCGTGGAAAGCATACGATGGTGTTTTGCTTGCGGCGCGTTTTAGTATAGACTGAATAACCATCCACCGGCTTAGCCGGTGGTTTTTCTCTGGACGGGCAGTAGCCCTCTTATTACTAGCAGCCACCAGAGTGGCGTATTGTAATCTGTTAGGCGCGTTTAGTACTACTTACCCGTAAACGGGTTGTTTAGGTCTAGTGTTAATTGGTCGAGGGTACGGTCTTCATCAAGTTGGTGCTTGATGTATTCTTGTATCTTTTTGGCATTCTTACCTGCCGTATCCACATAGTACCCTCGACACCAGAATTGGCGGTTCCGATACTTGAACTTCATATTGCCCCACTTGTTGTAAATCATGATGTTAGATTTACCCTTGAGATAACCCATGAAGCTGGATACACTGATTTTGGGAGGTATTTCTACCAGCATATGGATATGGTCCGGGCAGACTTCCGCTTCAAGAATTACTACCTCCTTCCATTTACAGAGTTCTCGTAGAATCTCTCCGATTTCTAACCTCTTTTGTCCATAGAAAACTTTTCTACGGTATTTCGGGGCGAATACTATATGATATTTACAGTTCCAAGTTGTATGCGATAATGTATTTGTATCTGGCATACGTTTTCCTTTCTTAAATTAGTTTGCATCCTGACAGATTACAAACTCATTATAAGGCGGTATGCCAGATACTGAAATGTATAACTTAACCGAACCCCCGGCCTAGCCGGGGGTTTCTGATAGCAACAAAATATCGCCCTTTTGAGCGATATTTTGAAAGGTCTAACAGGCTATGGCTTAGGCGCCTGCTGAGATGACGTTGTTAGTGGCAGTGAAAGTCACTTGGCCATCATAGGTACCAGCTGGCTGACCATCAGCGATGGAAGCCGCGAAGGTGACGGTGGTCTTATCACCGGCGTCGCCGGTTGGCTTGTTGATATTGACGATTTCTTGGCCAGCAGCCGAGACGCCAGCGTAAACTGAGCCGGTGAACTGGGTGAGACCAGTCTGAAGGTTAGCGTTGGTGTTGGCGACAGAGTAGCCCCATTCGGAAGTGGTCGTGCTCAAAGCGGCTGGAGTGTCAAAGGTGCCAGCAGCGGCAGCGATTTGGTCGCCATTCTCGCTGGTAAGCGAAGTAGCATTCGTCCCGGCGCTACCTTTGAGATTGAGGTTGTAGCCGGTTTGGTTGTTGGTCTTGACGGTGACATTCACAGCACCGCTGTGCCCATCGCCGGTAAGATCAACTTTGTTGTCCGCGTTGTCTTTGTCGGCCTCGATCTCGAGAGTATCCTCAATTTTTAGGGTGACGCCGACATCTTTCGTGACTGGGTCGACCGCATACGAGCTGAGTGGCAAGGCTGCGGCGCCTAAGCCAGCAACGACGCCAAGCGCGAGAAGCGCGTTGGTTGTTTTAGACATAAAATAAACTCCTTTATTTTGTCTTTAGTGTTTATATAAATGACTTCTTGTGTCTTTTTAATTATACATGAGCGGGACGGGTGGGTCAACGGCAGATTTTGGCGGTTTTGGTTGAGGTTTGGCGAGGATTTTGTTGGGGTCAGTTTTGTGTGGGGTATGTTGTAAGAATTACAACGATTTGGACACATTTCGTGTGTTTTTTTGCATTCTGCTTACGCTTATCATTGACAACATGCGGAATGTGTGCTATAATGGTAGCAATAGAAGGATTATTTGTTGCCTAAAATCTGCTTGAGGTATTTGCCGGTGGGGGTGTTGGGGTCCCCAGCGAGGTTTTCTGGCGTGCCGGTGGCGACGACTTGACCACCGTTTTGACCACCTTCAGGACCCATGTCGATAATCCAGTCGGCGGATTTGATGACGTGGAGATTGTGTTCAATGATAATCATGGAATTGCCGCCGTCGACGAGTTTGCCGAGGATTTTGAGGAGGCGATTGACGTCGTCGGTGTGGAGACCGGTAGTTGGCTCGTCGAGGATGTAGAGGGTTTTGCCGGTGCTGCGGCGGGCGAGTTCGGTGGCGAGTTTGATGCGCTGGGCTTCGCCGCCGGAGAAGGTGGTGGCGGATTGACCGAGTTTGATGTAGCCGAGACCAACTTCCTGGATGGTTTTGAGTTTTGAGAGAATTGTCGGGATGTTGGCGAAGAACTCGACGGCTTCGTCTATGGTCATGTTGAGAACTTGGGAGATGTCTTTGCCTTTGTATTTGATTTCGAGGGCTTCGTGGTTGTAGCGGCGGCCGTGGCAGGCGGGACAGGTGACGTAGACGTCGGGGAGGAAATGCATTTCGATTTTGTTGACGCCGTCACCCTGACAGGTTTCGCAGCGACCACCCTTAATATTGAAACTGAAGCGACCGGCTTTATAACCGCGGAGCTCAGCTTCGGGCTGATGGGCGAAAAGTTCACGGATTTGGTTGAAGACGCCGGTATAAGTCGCGACGTTGGAGCGCGGAGTGCGACCGATAGGGGACTGGTCGATGACAATACACTTGTCGAGGTTCTCAATACCGTCGATGCGCTCGTGGAGGCCCGAGACGGTCTGAGCACGATGGAGACGGGCGAGCAGTTCGTTAGCAAGGATCTCGTTGACGAGAGTGGACTTGCCGGAGCCGGAAACGCCGGAAACTACGGTCATGACGCCGAGCGGAAACTTGACGGTGATGTTTTTCAAGTTATTTTCGCGAGCGCCGACGACGACAAGTTCTTTATCTTTCTTCGGCTGGCGGCGTTTTTTCGGGACGGGGATTTCCAATTTGCCAGAAAGGTAGCGCCCGGTGATTGAATCGGGGTCATTCGCAACTTCATCGGGAGTACCGGCGGCGATGAGGCGACCGCCGTTTTTGCCGGCGCCAGGTCCGATATCGACGATAAAATCAGCTTCGCGCATGGTATCTTCGTCATGCTCGACGACAAGAACGGTGTTTTTCAGGTCGCGGAGGTGCTTCAAAGTGGCGATGAGTTTGTCGTTGTCGCGTTGGTGAAGACCGATGGACGGCTCATCAAGGACGTAGAGGACGCCCTGGAGACCGGAGCCGATTTGAGTGGCGAGACGGATACGTTGAGCTTCGCCGCCAGAGAGAGTGTTGGCGGCACGACCGAGCTCGAGGTAGCCAAGACCAACGTCCTTCATGAACTGAACACGCTCGCGAATTTCCTTGATGATGGGCTCGGCGATCATGGCTTCGCTATCGGTGAACTTGAGGTCGTTTTTTAGGACTTCGAGAGTGGCGTCGACGTCAAGATTACAGACGTCAACAATGTTAAGCCCGTGAACCGTGACAGCAAGGACAGCAGACTGAAGGCGAGCACCGTGGCAGGTCTGGCACTCCTTGACGCGCATGAAACGCTCAATATCTTTGCGGATGAATTCGGATTCAGTTTCTTTGTGACGGCGTTCGAGAGTCGGAATGACGCCTTCGTAGGTTGATTGATAGGTCGCGCCGTCGCCCCATTTGCCGTGACCGCCGACTTTGACGGAATATTTTTCTTTGCCAGTGCCGTAGAGGAGAATTTGGATGGCCTCGTCAGAGAGTTGACCGATTGGAGTGTGGATGGAGAAGCCATGGCGCTCGCCGACGGCGGTGAGACGTTTGAGCCACCAAGATTCTTGGGTGACGCGATTGAACGGGCGGATGCCCCCTTCGGCGATGGTGAGATTGGGGTTTAGGATGAGATCAGGGTCGATTTCCATGCGGGTGCCGAGACCGGTGCAGGTCGGGCAGGCGCCTTGGGGGGCGTTGAAGGAGAAAAGGCGAGGCTCAAGCTCAGGAATGAGTTCATCGGGATGGAGTTCACAGGCGTAGCGCTGGGAGAAAGTGAGGATTTCGGTATTATCTTCGCTACCGATGTTCTTTTCGCCGACGGCGGTGGAATTGTCGTTGATTTTGAGAAGTTTGATAATTCCCTGGCCAAGTTCGAGCGCCTGTTCGATTGAGCCAGAAATACGGCTCAAGAGCTCTGGATTCAGAATGAAACGGTCGACGACGATTTCGATGTCGTGGCGGTCGTTTTTGTTTAACTCCGGGAACTCGTCAAGCGCATAGACAATACCGTCGACGCGAACGCGCGAGAAACCTTTAGTCTGATACTGTTCGGAAATATGCTGAAAACTACCCTTCTTCTGGGCAACGATTGGAGCGAGAAGCATGAGTTTGCTGCCGAGGGGGAGTTTCATAACTTCGTTTACGATGTCTTCAACGCTGCGGCGCTGAACCTCGCGGTGGCAAATCGGACAATGCGGGACGCCGATGCGAGCGAAGAGAAGACGGAGATAGTCGTAAACTTCGGTGACGGTGGCGACGGTCGAACGAGGGTTGCGGCTGGTGGATTTCTGGTCGATAGAAATCGCCGGCGAAAGACCGGTAATCATGTCGACATCGGGCTTGTCCATGACGCCGAGGAACATACGGGCGTAGCTCGAAAGGCTTTCGACGTAGCGGCGTTGGCCTTCGGCATAAATCGTATCGAAGGCGAGGCTAGACTTGCCGGAGCCGGAAAGACCAGTAATCACGACGAGTTTATCGCGCGGAATGTCCACATTGAGGTCTTTGAGGTTGTTCTGGCGAGCGCCACGGATTTTGATAAAATTGTCGTTCATTCTAACTTGGTATTATACCGTAAAAGGCCGGATTTTACAAGATTAGGGGATAAGTAAAGCGTAGGGGTGTTGATTTAGGGTGGTTATGTTGACTTTTTCGGAAAAGTGTGCTACGATGGAGAGATAGGGGTGAGTTTTACCCTAGAGCTCCCAGATTTGTGCTGGGGTACTCTTATCTTAGGATAGGTTTTTGCGGTGAGCCTTTAATTTCTTGAGCGCCCAGTCGTAATGGCTAGGCATAACACTCACAAAATATGAGCCAAGAACACTGGTGCCGTCGAGTTTATAAACACCTTTCTCAAAAAGTTCGGCTTCGCTGAATTGCATGGCTTTGGCCAGAACCTCCTTGTGAGATTTCTCAAGCATCTTCCGAGCTTCTTCGAGTGAAGTTTGTTGGTGCTTTTCGTAAAACGCTTGGTTCATCTCACCATAAGTTTTCCAGGTGTAGGGTTCTGGAATAAAACTCTTATAATCGCCTTTGGCGTTGTTTTCCAGAAACCGTAGCATGAGCTGGTGCCATTCGTAGAGGTGGACAAAAATATCGCGCAGGTTTTTGTCCCGGCCCCAATGACGCTCCTTTTTCTTAGGGTCGTTTGAAAAATCAAAATCGGTATTTAACTCGGTTTCCGACATTGAATTTGTAAATTCCAACAACTTATCGTACTGCTCGTTGGCGGCTTTGATGAGATCAGTTTTGTTGCGCGGGCGCGGCATATGTGCTCCTTACTTATTCTAGAACTGCATTCTAGAAATTGTTGCGTCGCCCCGGAAGACATTTTGAATAATGTGTCTTCACTCGGGCTCCTTATTATTTAATATTCTGCAGGCTGGATGGACTCATACCAGAGGTGAAGTTCTTCGAGAAGATAGGCGCAGTCCTCTGGGGAGCGGCAGCCCCAAGAGCCGCCGCGAGCGAGAGTCTGCTGGACTTTTTGGAGCTCTTCGAGGAAGCGAGGAGATTGGCCAGCGAGGCGCTTCGCGCGGTATTCTTCCCACTTTTCGACTTCGTCGGTGGTGAGGGCGGAGGGGTAATTCTTGGCTTTGTAATGAAGAAGAAGCTCGGGGAGACGGTCGTCGAGGAAATGCGGGTGATAATCGGCAAGGTCATCGGCGCCATTGTTGCGAACGGTGGAACAGAGCAAGCGATCATGGTCGTCGAGGAAGCCGTCGTAAAGCGCGCTCTCGGGGTCGACGGCCGGCGGAAAGTCGGGGCGCTTCACCTTCGCCATGCGCTCAATAAACTCGGGATGAGCGAGCAGAGATTTGAGATTTTTTTGAACAGTTTCGAGGTCGAGGTCGATTTTTTTCCAGCCAGTCTTGGCGATGGCGTCGGGGTTTTCGGAGGGTGTCAGGTTTTCGGAAGGGGCTGAGACGGCTTTTTCAAGGACGCCGAGCGGAGCGACGGCTGGGCAATGGTTGTATTGGAGTTTTTTGACGATGGGTTGGAAGCCGCGTTCCCAGGGGTCGCGCTCATGGAAAGGCTTCTTAAAATCGAGCGTGCCGGCGGCTTTGGCGTCAGCTTCGCCTTTCAGGAGCTCGTCGAGGTTATAGCGGAGATTAAAAACCAGAACATTGCCATTGTCGGCGGGCGCGAAAGGATAGGCAACGCTAGTATGGCAGGTGGCGGAGGGATAGCGACCGGTCGCATAGACGAAGGGCTGGGGATTCTCAAGGGTGACAATACTAGCAACCTCACGCTTACCGCGGTGGCGATAGAGGAACTCGAAGAGTTGGGGCTGTTTGTCGTGGATAAGTTTTGTGACAGCGATAAGAGCGCAGACGTCAGAGAGGGCGTCGTGGGCGTGCTCGTGGGAGATGTGATTTTCTTTTGTAATAAGTTCGAGCCGGTTGGTCGGGCGGCCTTCAGGGGTGACGGGCCAGTTAATTCCCTCTGGGCGGAGTGCCCGGGTCAGACGAACGACGTCAAGAAGGTCCCAGCGGCTGCGGCCGTCCTTCCATTGCCATTCATAGGGGTCGTGGAAATTGCGCCAGAGAGCGTGGCGGACGAACTCGTCGTCGAAGCGGACAGAGTTATAGCCCATGATGGTCGTATTCGGAGTGGCGACTTTTTCGAGGAGAAATTCGCAAAACTCACGCTCAGTGAGGCCGTCCTGGCGCGTGGATTGAGGAGTGATGCCGGTGACCATGATGGCGCCGGGGCTGGGGAGGGTGTCGTCGGCAAGAGCGACGAGGATGTTGTCTGGCTCGCCGATGGGGTTAAAATCGAGGTCGGTGCGCTGGCCAGCAAACTGCATGATGCGGTCGGTGCGCGGGTTTAACCCGGAGGTTTCGAGGTCGTAGAAGTAGTAGGTCTCCTTTGCGGCAGGGTTTTGGTTCAGGTTTGGCATGGTTTAGACCTCCGTGATTAGACGCGTGCAATACGCTAGCTTATGGGAATATTATAGCATCCTAGGTTGGGTTTTGGGCGGTTTTACGCTGAGCGGGAGATTTTTGGTAGGTTGAACGGTGGGTGAGGGAGGGATTTTGGCATGGAAAAGCCCGTCGTTCTGGGAACGGCGGGCGATTCGGTTTGCTTCGTTTGGACGGGGCTATGCAGCGCAGGAAAACTGCTTGAGGCGGGATAGGCTGAAAATATGTTTGGACAGAGATATGCGGCGCGAGGATATGGTTCTGGCGGGAAGGAGGATGGTGGCAAGGATTAGCCACGCAAGGCGATGATCGGAGCGATCATGTACTCGACCTGACGAGCGGCATTAGCGTCGACAGCGGCAATGCCTTTGACGACTTGCGCGCAATCATCGGCAGAACTCTTCTCGATGGTACACTCATCGCGGCGAACCTTACCTTCCTCATCGGTCCACTGCATACGCAGCAGCAGATGGTCGCCACAGTCCTTGACCATGATGCCATGGTCTTTGCGAGTGATAGATACCTTCTGGCACTTGGCCCGGCGAACGGGTGTGGGCTTTTCGGGGATAACCTCTGGTTCAACCGCGATGACGTCTGGTTCGACGGCAGCAACGGTGCCAGGGGAAGGGATGATCTTCGCCGTGGCGGGCGCAACTGGGCTGAACTGCTGGGAAAGGTCAACATCATACCAACCTTCAGCGGTGAATTCTTTAGTGAGCACGCGCTCACAGGAGACTTCGAGGTGGGTTGTTGTTGGGACCGGTTTTCCCTGCCGACGCAGGCGACGCTGACGACTCATCTCGCCATAAAACGCAGCAAGAACATCGTATTTGTGGAGCTTGACGCGGATGTCATGCTCAGCGGCGAGCGGGCAGGAGCAGTGGAGATTCTGGCAACAATCCAGAGTCGTCTGTCCCCAGCCAGCTGCTTCGCAAGCATAACGGCAATCCTCACAACAGGCGCGAGCAGCGCGATTGGCGCTGACTTTACTGTTGTATTCACCGTCGTCGACCAGGCGAACAATTGTCGCTCCGATGAGCGTAATAGCCGCCAAAGACCAGAAGACAGAGAAAAGCAAGGCTTCATCGGGCTCGAAACCGAACCATAAATGAAAATGATAGGTCGGTCCGTAGACCACAGCGATGGTCGACGGCACAATGGCGACAACCAGCAGGGTCTTCAGGCCACGATCGCGGCGGCGACCCCATCTGGCGGCGCGACGGCAGCCAAGCGTGGTGTAGCGCAGGGTGCCAAAAGCATACCCGAACGCCATAATAGCCAGGATGATAAGCAAACTGCTAAAGTACTTCATGTCTTCTACTCCCCTCATGTATGAATTTTGATGGTGTGTTTTGCAGGCTATTGAGAGCGGATTTATCAGATAATTTACGCTTCGAATATACCTACCGTTCTATTGTAGCGCACCTTATGCTTTTTGTCAATAGTTTTACCATAAGAAGTATGGCTGAGCGGAACTGGGGGTTAGGGGTTCGCTCGACCGAGTGCGGGGTCGCTTGGCGGGGTGGGCTATTCTAGGTTGGAGAGATGGAGAGAAGTGGCAATTTCGATAGCGGCGGCAGCACCGTCGGCGGCGGCAGTGACGACTTGTTTTACGCTACCGGAACGAACATCACCAGCGGCATAAAGTCCGGGAACGATGGTGGAGTGGAGGGAGACGTTCGGCGATTTGAACGGGACGGCAGATGACTTGAGTGAAGAATGAAGCTGATTGGAGACGACGGATGAATTGAGTGTAGAGTTAAATTGATTGGGCGAGACGGTGATGATGTAGCCGGCGGGGTCGAGGAGAGGGGTCTTTGAGAGGAGGCTACCAGCGAGCGACTGAAGAAAGTCAGTTGCAGGGCGCTTACCGATGAAGACAAAAATATGGTCGAAAGTATTGAGCAGGTCAGGGGTCGCCTCGGTGTCTTCGAGGATTTTGATGGATTTGGTTTTTTGGGCTTCGGAGAGGCGAGAGAGGAGATAGGCGTCGGCCTTGAGGCGGGAGTGAGTGATGATGACTAAGCCTTTCGCGAGGTTGGCGAGGTAAAGTGATTCTTGAACGGCGGAGTTGGCGCCGCCGATGACGGCGATGTTTTTGCCTTTGACGAGGTCGCCGTCGCAGAGTGCGCAATAAGAGACGGGCGGACGAGGGGTGAAACTGAGTTTTTTCGGGGTGGAACCAGTAGCGACGATGACTTTTTTGGCGAGCATTAATTCCCCGTCGATGGTGAGCTCGAAATGGTTGGCGGTGTGCCAGAGTTTTTGGCATTCGCCGTAGGTAATTTCAGCGCCAGCTTGGATGGCTTGGCTGCGCATTTGTTCGGCAAGGTCAGGACCGGGACCAGTGAAGCCGGGGTAATTGGAGAGGTCGGAAATTTCGGCGAGAGCGCCACCGACACTGGCACGTTCAAAAACCTTGGTCTTGATGCCAGCGCGCGCAGAGTAGAGAGCAGCGGAGAGGGCAGCCGGACCGCCGCCGATGATAGCGAGGTCGAGAATGGTGGACGGCTCGGGGGTGGCAGAGGAGGTTGCTAGAGATTTGAGGGTGGTTGAAGAATTGGCTCCGGAGATGGTTGACTGTTTAGGGCTAGTTGCTGCCATACATTGCCATGTAGAGCTGGAGGTAAATGTCGTTCAGCTCTTCGTTCAGTTTGGTGAGGTTTTCGTCGGGTTCGATCGCCATGACGATGAACTTGAGCGGAGAGTTGTAACCGCCGCAGATTTCGCGGGTGTCGCCATAGGCGAGGTCGCCGGACATAGTGATTTGGCGAATGCCACCAAGTTTCATGCCGACAACACCCTGATTCCAGCCTTCAATGAGACCGCCGGACGGGTCGAGCGGGGAGTTAAGCCCAGTTGCAGTCGAAATATCAGTATCACTTTCGTTGTTGAAGGAGGAATCAAAAACGCTACCATCGGCGCACCAGCCGACATAGTAGGCAACGTAGTCAGTATCGTCCTCGGCGAGAGTTTTGCCGGTGCCAACCTTGAGATCTTCGGTTTCGAGGACTTTGGAATTGGCAGTATTGGTGTTGTAGGCCTTGATGTTGGATTGATACTTTTTGAGCTCTGGGAAGTATTTCTCGGAGAGTGGCTTGGCGGCTTCGTCGATTTCGGCTTGCTTCGCGTCATACTGCGCGATGAGCTCGTTGACTTTTTCTTCATTGGCAGCGTTATTAGAGCTGGAGCTATTGCCCATGACGATGAACATATAGGTCAGAACGGTCGAGCCGAGCAAAAGAATTGCAATAACGATGATGACGACGCGTTGCCAGGCGCTAGTTTTGAGAGATTTTTCTTCCATATTCCTCCTTTGTGATTGATATTGGCTTAATTAAACGATTTCGGCACCGAGGCTAGCAACTTCGACGGTGATTTTATCCATGATTTTCGTGATGTCGGATTGGTCGAGGGTTTTTTCGGGACTGGAGAATTTGAGATGGAAAGAGAAATTCTTGGTTGGGCTGTCGGGGGCGGATTGGTAAATTGAGACGGGGAGGGTTTCGTAGATGAGGTTTTCGGAGGCAAGAATCTGGTCAAGCAGGGTATGAACACGACCGAAGCTGGCGTCAGCGGAGACTTTAAGGGTCAGATCGCGCTCGACGGACGGGAAACGGGAGAGCTTTAGGTCGGCGTCGATATCGCGTGGCAAATCAACGATTTTATCAAGGTTAAGTTCACAAGCAGAAACGGTGGTTTCGAGCTTGAAGCGGCGCAGAACGGCGGCTTTAACTTCACCAAAAGCACCGATAACTTCGCCATTCAACAGAAGTGTGGCTGAGTGGGCAGGCTCGAGATATAGGTATTGTTCGGCAGCTTTCGAGCCAGCAGTCATCTGGGAATATTCAAGCTCAATTTTCAGTCCGCGGCGGAGCATGGTGAGAATATAAGCCTTCAATTTATAAAAGTCGCCTAGGCAAACGATACCGAGGTGATTGCTGACGACGGGCGTGTTTTCAGCGGTCAGGCCAGCGGTTTTAGCAGAGACTTGATTTAGCTCATAGAGTGAGAAATTCCGGTGGCCGGTTTTGAGGTTTTCGCGGATTTTGTCAAGCAAACTCGGGGCAATTTGGGAACGGAAATGCTGGAGCTCGGGTGAAATCGAGTTAGTGATTTCGTAATGGTCTTCCGGATTTTGGCCAGCTTTCTCGAGGAGAGCTTTGCTCACAAAGGAATAAGTCAACACTTCGTTCATGGCTAAACGATCCGAAAGGATACCGCGCAGCTCAGACTTAAGCCGAAGAATAGGTGCGATTTCAGTGCCAGCAAATGGTTTCTCGGGCAGGGTAAGCGGAATATTATCATAGCCGAGCAGGCGACCAACTTCTTCAATAATATCTTCCCTAATATGGATGTCAGTGCGCCAGACTGGGGCGGTAATTTCCAAGGCTTCACCATCTGCCGCGACCGTGAAATTGACGTTTTCGAGGGTCGAGATAATGGTTTTCTGGTCGTAGGCAGTCCCAAGGAGCTGATTGATTTCGGTTGTTGTAATTTTTACAACGTTCTTGCGAGGCTTATCGGGGTAAGTATCAACTACGGCAAGCAGTTTAACACCGAGGCGGGTGACAGTTTCAGCAAGAACTGGGAAGGTCATAGCAGCGGGCTGCCCCTTCGTGAAACGGGTGATGGCTTCGGAGAAAATGCCATGAGCCATTTGGGTTTTGCGCAGGTTATAAAGCGAGAAAGTTGCGCTTTCGAGGACGACGCGCTTCGTGCTAGCGTCGATTTCGGTGTTTTTACCACCCATTGCGCCAGCAAGAGCGACCGGAACATTGTTTGACGTGATTAGGATATCCTCGGGGATACATTCTATAGTCTTACCATCAAGAAGTTGAATGGCTTCGCCAGGCTGGGCGAGGCGAACAATAATTTCTGGTGATTCGGAACCATTATTCTGCTGACCAACGGCGACGAGCTTATCGTAGTCGAAAGCGTGGAGGGGCTGACCGGTTTCGAGCATAATAACATTCGTGAGATCAACCATCGGATCGATAGAACGCATACCAGCTTTAGAGAGAAAAACTGCGGTCGGGGTGAGATATTTGTCGGGCTGGTTATTTGGCAAGTCAAAGACGGCGCAAGAATAGCGCGGGCAAATTGCGGGGTCGTCAATACTGACTTTGATACCGAGATTGTCAGTAAGTTTAAGAGACGGCCACTCAATTTCCGGGAAAGGTTGACCCAGAATACCAGCAAGTTCGCGCGCAAAGCCAATCAGACCGAAACAATCCGGGCGATGAGTGAGAGATTTGTTTTCGACATCGATAATAATATCATTAAGATCAAAAATGTCGGCGAAACTGTCGCCAGGCTGAGCGATTTTCGGGTCAATTTCGGCAATAGACTCGTGTTTGTCATCAAAACCAAGTTCATCGGCGCCAGCCAACATACCGTTCGACTCATAGCCCTGGAGTTTACGAACGCCGAGGCGGAAATTTTCATTGCCATAGGTCGACGGAACGACGGCTCCCGGAGTAATCCAAGCCGCAAGCATGCCGGCATGAACATTGGGCGCGCCACAAACTACCTGAACGGTTTCACTATTAGAGAATTCTTGAGTATGCGAACCAGCGTCAACTTGACAAAGATTGAGGTGCGTGCCAGGAATCTTCTCGGCACTGACAACCTTAACGATATAGACGCCTTTATATTTCGGCGCGAGGTCAATTACTTCTTCAATTTCAACCAGGCGCGAACCGATAAGTTCGATCAGTTTTTCGGTCGAGAGGTCGGCAGGAATTGAGACATACTTTTTTATGCTGTTCAATGAGATTAACATCTAAAACTCCTCCAAAAAATCAAGTTTGCCAGATTCGAAATAGCGGATATCGCTGAGCTGATATTTCAGCATCACAAGCCGATCAATGCCGCCACCCCAGGCAAAACCGTGGTACTTCTCCGGGTCAATGCCAGCCATTTTTAAGACATTTGGATGAATCATGCCGCAACCGAGCATTTCGAGCCAGCCTTCCCCGCCGAGCGAGGCTGGGCGTTCAATCAGGAGTTCGGCAGATGGCTCTGTGAACGGGAAATAACCGGGTTGAGTTTTGATATTCAATTTCTGACCATAATAGTTTTCGAAGAACTGTTTCAAAACCCCAAACATTTGACCCATGGTGGCGTCCTTCGACACAAAAACACCCTCGCACTGATAGAAAGTATGTTCATGAGTAGCGTCTGCGTCTTCATTGCGAAAGACACGACCAGGAATGACGACGGCAATTTGCCCGCCGCTTTCAAGATCTTTCTTGTATTTCTTGAGAGCACGGTGCTGCATGGTGGAAGTATGCGCCGGAGGGATGAAGTTTTCGGAAGTACGGAACGAATCATAGCCATCGCGAGCAGGATGCTCTTTTGGGAAGTTGAGACTATCGAACATATGAAATTCATCATCAAGCTGATTTGATTCAATAACATTGAAACCCATATCAGAATAGATGCTAATGACGCGGTCGAGCTCGGTCATCAAGGGATGGCGTGAGCCGAGAGCTGGGCGAAAAATTGGTTCATTGGGGGCGCAAGGAGCAGAGATATCGATTGGGGTCACATTATCACTTTCGGCAGCCTCTTCAGCCTTTACAATAGCGCTCAGGATTTTTTGTTTCCGGGCATTCATCTCACGACCAAAAGCACCGCGCTCATCCGGAGGCAGAGTCTTGATTTTGGCATACTCGGCATTCAAGTTTTTTAATTCAAGTTTCAACTTCTCTAGTTCTGACATATGTATATTATATCATACTTCGTATGTATAATTTCGCCACTCAGAAAAGGAAAATATTTCCCTTTTCGTGCGAATATATAATTATATTGTGGGTTTCTGTGGACTAAATAAAAATAATACAGATAAGCGACAAAGCAGCAAGAGCGATAAGCACAAACCAGACCCAAGTAAAGCGCCCTGTCTTTTTGGTGTCTTTGATATAGGCTGAATCGTCGACGTAATCCGGATCATGTCGACGGTCACTCTGTGCACGTGCGCGGAGATCAGCCGAGATGCGACGATCAAGCTCCGAGTTTTCGTCGTCTTTTGAAACCATGATTCCCATTTTTCCTCCCGTTGTTGTGTTGAAACTTATTTTTACCTTCCCAGTATATCACAAGTATGCTATAATGGAGGGAATATTAGTGTAAGGAGGTTATTAAATGGCAAACCAAAAGCCAAAGAAATCTGGCAAGAAGCCTGCTTCGCAGCCAGTAGCCAAGAAGGAGACGGCTGAAGTCAAAGAGACCGTTTCGACAACGACCGCGACGACGATTGCCTCGAAGAGTGAGAACCCGATGAAGGGCTTTTTTGCTCGTAAATACGATAAGAATGAGAATATTTTGACGATTTTCAAGTCGCCACGAATCTGGGGTGCCTTGATTGGTGAAGTCGTCGGCACGATGCTTTTCGTCATGCTGATGTTGACGCTCGGCGCACAGCCGCTCTATCTACTTTTCGCAGCAACTTGTATCTATGTCGCTGTGGTTGGTCTGTCTGGCGCAAATTTGAACCCAATTGTGACGGTCGGCATGATGGCTACGCGACGGATGTCAGCTATTCGTGGCGTGCTTTATATGCTGGCACAGCTGCTCGGTGGTTGGGTCGCGCTGATTATTGTTAACGCCTTCCGCTTGGGTAGCGGCACTTCTCTGCCTTTGCCGGAAATGTCAGAAATTTCTGGCGAATCTTTCTGGGCGGTTGCCTTGGTTGAGTTGATGGGCGCGATTATTATTGCGTTCTGCTATGCTCGTGCAACTCGTTATGCTCGCAAGAGCCCGTTGACTTTTGCGCTCACCGTGACTAGCGGTATCACCTTGGCGGTTGTGCTGGGTTTGGTTATTGCGCAAAGCTTCTTCGGTTATTCTGATAGTTTCATCTTCAACCCGATTGTGGCTTTGATGTATCAGATTTTGCCGACGACTGCGGAAAACTTTGGCGAGCTGGCACAGATGGCTGGTCTCGCAGTTGCTGCATATATCGTCTTACCAGTGGTTGGCGGCGTAATTGGCTTCTACATTTCTGACGTGGCGACACGTTTGTCTTGTGGTGGCTATTTCTGCGAATGCGACAGTGAATGTGGCTGTGAGCAGAAAGAAGTTTGCAAGAAATAACTTCAAAGCGTCAGTCAAAAGAACTCTCTTTTCTAGGGGAGTTCTTTTCTTGAGGTTTAGGGATAGGCTTGTTTGATTAACAAACTAAGTGCATGATTGAGGTTTTCGGATCTGCGTGAGCAAGATTTATAGCTCATGCGTCCGAGGTTTTTGTCCTTAGCAGAACGGATATGTTATAATGGTCTTATGGCTAAAAACCGAAAGAGACAAAAAAATCAGAAGAACCTGCCAGAAGAATCTGCTAGACGAACGAAGAAAGTCGACCCAGTTCAAGAATTAGAACGCGAGGCGGCAGCCGAAAAAGAAGCAGAGCAGAAGGCCGAGGAGAACGAGGCTCAGGTTGAGGTTGATATAGAGGTTGACGACGAGACCGAAGTTGATGAAATTGATGACGATCTGGATGACGGGCTTGATGATGAACTGATCGAGAAGCAAAAGGCTAGGCGGGAGAAAAAACAGTCACGTAAAGACCAGAGGCGCACAGAGAAAGAGGCGCGTGCGAATAGACATAAGTGGACGATGCCAATTTGGCTTCGGATTAGTGCATCACTTTTGTTAATTGTTGGGTTTTCAATTTTGTTTACTTGGTTTGTCTTGTGGCGCTCAAATCTCTGTGATGCAGATGCGACAAACGAATTTATCGGCGAAAAACCTCGACTTTTCGCGTATAGTTGTATGGTTATTTTCTCGCTGATGGCAGCATTAGCAGCGATAACTTGGCGACCGTTTTTGAGTATTGGGGTTTCCTTCGCAGCAGTGAGTATTTTAAGTTATATTCAGATGGAGAAGTTTCGTATTCGCGGCATTCCGCTGCTGCCGGAGGATTTTTTGTTGGCCGGCAATGCGGGCGAAGTGGCGCAGTTTGCAGACCAAGATAGTATTACGAGATTGGTTTGGGGCGTGGTATTTATTCTGGTTGGATCGGCTTTATTGGAACATTGTGCGCGAAGAGTGATTGGGCGCAATACACACCAAGGACCGTGGTGGAAATGTTATTCTGTTATTCCACATGCAACCCTGTCAATAGTGTCCCTGGCAAAGCTCTCGATCGATGTGGCGCCGATTATACAACTGACCAACTACGACTGGATTAAACAACA
>CANAUU010000007.1 GCA_947364965.1 uncultured Candidatus Saccharibacteria bacterium
AATCGATGATTATTACAAAGTCTTCTCGGAGAGCACAGTTGAGAACACTCGCAACTACGGAGTTGAATATAAGTCGCAACTTCAGTCACTATTGGTAGCCTATCAGACATACAACACAGAAGGATGTTTGGTAGAGGGTTCGATCTCATTAGAATGTAGACAAAATAGCACAAACGAGCACCTGCAGCGTGCGAATGAAGCTTTGGTCAAATTCTCTGATTTCTACTCCAGTATGCTTAATCTTTATCGTCAGGTTTCAATTAGTATTTATGAGGATATCTGGGTAATTAATTTGGAGATCGAATGAAAAAAATACGTCGCTGGATCACGGTATTAGTAATAGGCGTGGCTATCGTGACGCCAGTATTCTTAAGCGTCACATCGCTCAATAACACTGCCTTTGCGGATGAAGCCTTAACCTCTGGCGATATGAACGCCATTCGCCAGAATATCCTCTATAAGTCAGTCTATTCAAATCTCCAAAGGTGCTATAACAATATGGCTGAAACTATTGATGAAAGCCCTGACAGCGTATGGGCTACCTTCGATAGTACAACATACTTCAAGAATGAGGCTCTAGCGAACAATTTTCTAAAGTTTCCATTTGATGTCGGCAAAAAGAACGAATCTTCTTGCCCGAAGATGATTACCGGCTGGAAGAATAATTGGTTCATTGACTTATTCAAGGGAGAGGGTAGCTATAGCGGACTCTTGAAACTAAATACTGGTGCAGAAGTCCCAGATAATAGCTACAATCATAGCCCTACTAAAATGGGTGATTTCTTGAAAAACATTGGTTACACACAGAAAAAAGATACAACAACGATGGGGGATAAGAAATGTTTCTATCTGAAGTTTAAGATAAACGATGCAATATACGATCAGTACGGGCTTTATGGTGCTGACAAAGGGGCATATTTCGAAACTGTAGACTTTTGCGTAAAACTTGATAGTAGCAATAATCTGCAGCAGGGCGGGGATGCTATTACTCCTCTGATAGGAAATAACGAATACTTTACGAGTAGCTACGATAATGGTCATCTCACTGACGATTCGAATATTACGTTTATCTACTTCAACACGGATGAGAGTCTGTCTCCACAGTTTCGAGTAACGGACTACCCTGGGGTGAGTTGGGCAAATAAGAATTATCTACAAGCGAATGTTAGCGAAGTGAGTTTACATTATCCGTCTATGATGGGTCCGAACTATATTGGAGTGAAGCATATCAGCAATACGACTAATGCTGAAGACTCATCGTATTGTAGTAGTCTGGGTTATTCCTGGTGCGGGTGGTTTGATAAAGGAGTTTTTTACACCAAGACATACATCGGTAGCCTGATGGAACCGGGAGGGAGCATTGGCTACAGCACTTTCAAGAGTAGGTTGAAGTCAGTCGTAGAACATATGCAGACTGATGATAATATCTATTTGTTCAATAACGTTACTACTGTTGACTACACTCCAGGCGCCACCAGCTACACCAGAGGAGCCACTAATACTAAATTCATGAAATATTTCCTAGGTGATACTAGTAATTTCAATGGTGGCAATTTGACTGATGCGGAAAAATATGTACTGTATTATACTTACCTGAAGGAAAGCTACAATGTTGCTACTACGACGACCGTAATTAATAACGGAGTTCAGGTTTCGTGGCTGAATGATGACGGGACATTCTCAAAAGTTTACGTTTATGACCCAGATGAGAATCCGAGTGACAAAAAATACATCCCCCAACAGAACCAGTGGCTAAATATCGAAGAAGCGACTTGGAAGGAAATTGCTGAGCGTATGGGCGCAATCAATGTCGCTGCAGCGTTCTCTGAAGTTGGCGTCACCGACCCGGTACTTGATCCGGATGTGACACCTGGCGAAGATTCTGATGATGCCGATGGTGAGGTTGGCGTTCTTGACGGATGCTTCAGCAATGCTGGGGTCCTAGGCTGGATTTTATGCCCAGTCCTAAGGATGGCAGGAGCTGCGACGGAAGGAATCTATGACATGATTATAGAGAACTACTTATCAGTCAAGAGCGAGACAATGACGTCCGAAGCTCTACGTGGGTCCTGGGGAACTTTCCAAGGCTATGCAAATATCTTGTTTGCGATTCTGTTAGTCATAGTTATCCTGTCACAGGTCACAGGTATTGGCCTTAGTAACTACGGTATTAAAAAAGTTCTCCCACGACTTATCATCACAATTATTCTAGTTAACTTATCATATATAGCCTGTATTATAATGGTCGACTTGTCGAACGTAGTAGGTACAGGTCTAAATGACCTACTGAGCGGCATGGACGCTGGGGGACTTGTAGCGTCAGAGGTTAACATCGGTACCATGGTTATCAATTCTGTTGAAGGCATAGGGCTGACGGCGCTTGCTATCGGAGCCGGTGCCGCAACAATCCCAATAGTTGTCGAGTCGTGGCCGAACCTTATTTTGGTGCTCTTTCTCGCGGTTATCAGTATCTTGATTAGTATTCTCTTCTTCTTTATCCTCCTTGTCGTCAGACAGGCTGCAATTATTATCTTGGTTGTTGTTTCTCCTGTCGCTATCGTTTGTTATGCTCTCCCGAACACGCAGAAGGTGTTTGACCGTTGGCTAAAGATGTTTTCGGCACTGCTAATGGTTTTCCCAATTTGCGGCGCCGTAATGGGTGGGTGCAACTACGCTTCTAGGCTATTACTATCTGCAGGTGGCTATAATGGGTTATTGTATTATATTATCGTCATGGTGTTGGGTGTTGCCCCATTATTCTTCATTCCGTCAATCTTGAAAGGTTCAATGTCCGCCCTCGGCAGACTCGGTGCGCAGCTCGCAACTGCCGGCGATCGCTTTAGTCGTTGGACAAATCGCGCTATCGTTGGTTCGCAAGCCTTCCAAGATCGCAAACAGGAAGCACAGCGCAACGTCAATATGGCACGCAATAAACGAATTATGGAGGGTACAAAACTTGAAACGACAGACCAAACACGTCTAGCGACGCTACGCGATAAGCAAGCAGCTTGGCGCAATGACCCTAATCACAATCCTAGACTTACTGGTGCGGAACGCCGAGAGCTTCGTCAGCTTAGCAGCAAGGAGTTTCGCTATGCCCGTGCTGCTTCTGCTCGCGAGCGCGCTCTCCGGGACGAGATTCAGAGTGGTACTATTGCGAATAGAGAAGCATTTGACTATGGTACAGACCGCTACAAGGCGGCATTAGAAGGATCTGAAACCGCTCAACGGCTCAGCGATGTCAAAGATCAGAAGGCGTTGTATGAGGCTGGGCGAGTCTCCGGAGTGGACGCGGATAACATCGCCAGTCTGCAAGCAGAACACGAACGCTTGTTGACTGCAGTCAGCAAAGACGTTGATGGTAAAGACAAAGTATCTAGGGCTAAACTTGAAGCGGTTCAAGAGCTTCTTGGCGACAAACAGGACAAGGGTCTTGAAGCAATGTATGACAATTACATTAAGATGAGCGGAGATATGGGCGTTACGAATGCTCAGCTCGAATCAGTTGGCGTCAAAAACGCTGTCAGGCATCTCAGGGCTCAGTATGCCGGCGCCATCAAGAAAGGGAATCGCGGGTTCGACAACTTGATAACTAAGCTACAAAATAATGGTATGGGGTCGCTTCGTACCAGCGTTGCTGCTACTGCACACCGAAATGGTGACACGCGAGCCCTTTCAGAACTGTTGAAGGATGACTTCGCCGCAAATACGCTCGCCGGTTATAACGCAGGTAGCCTCAACGATATGCATGATGCTACTCTCCAGCGCTACGTGGACATGGCGAAAAATGGTGCCTTATCCGGCGAGCAATTATCTAATTTCGCCAAAATCGTCAATGAAGCGTTTGCTAGCGGAAGCATTAATCTTAAAGGTGAAGTTGGGCAGCAGGCGCAAAAGTTTCTGGAAGCCGCATATGGGACTGGCGCCATTGCTCGCACGGGCGCTAACGCTAGCTCGGTTGTCACGGCTGGATCGGACGCTTTTAAACATGCTAGTATACAATCTCTCCAACAGATATCAAGTGGCCTTGCTAACGGGAGTATCTCCGGAGCAGCTGCCCAGCGTATCGTTGAAAACGCCCGCCGCTATATGGAAAGCGGTTCGCTCATTGAACCAGAACGAGCGCAAGAGCTCCGTCAGATTATTACTGCCGCGCAAGGACAGGGTGTAAGAGGACTAGCTGGTTCCACTGATCGTTTTGATTATAATGAAGCTTCATTCAAAGTGCGAGGAGCGAAGCAAAAAGTTGCAATGCCTACTGGTTGGACACGCAGGCCAGATGGGCAATGGTACGATGTTGCTACTGGCAATCCATTGAGCGGCAAAGACGCAGTGAAGGCGCAACAGATTCTGGAGCATAATAACTCAATAGACATCGAACACGGTAAATAGTCTTGCATCTAGGATATGCTTACGCTTGCCTATTTCAAAGAATTGAGATACAATAGCTGTAATTACTGGGGCGATATTCTGTTTGCGACATCTGAACTAGTCATCGAGTCACCAAGTATGTAATTTACAAAACGTGGTAGAAAATAGCAATAAGACCAAACTTTGGAAGGGGGGCAACAAAGCATGCTTTGCGAATGCTGCGGAAAACTTATCACCTACACTCCAGACGAAAAATGCCCAGTCTGCTACCCGCTTTATTTAGCGGATCTAACGAGTAATAACTTCCCTCGGCCTTTTGTAGCTGCTGGCATCAAACTGAACTTCCCTCGATGGAGCGAGCTCAAAAAGAAGGAGGAGCGCCTGCGCAACCTTGGTAAGACAGAAGAAGAAATCGATGCCGAAATTAATGATTGGGCACAAACAACGGCAGACACTATGATAGAAGGGGCGCACAGAATGAGTGTGAGCAGGAGCGAAGACGAGGCTAGAGTCACTAGGATTAGGAATACTAAATATTAATACTAAATTCCATAGCCGCAATATTCTAATAGTTTTCAGGTGCTTCACCTCGAGTTCCGTTCGTCCAGGAGTCGCACCAGCAACAGTCGATCCAGCGCAAACTCGCGCTTTTTCTCTGCGTCTTCTTGAATAGAACGGAAACTAAAGTTAGTTCCGCCTATTCACCCAAAAAAGCCAATGACCGCCCCGCCTTTAAAGGGCGGTCATTTTCTATCAGAAGGATACTAGCAGCTGCATATTTAGGTCTTATCCCGCACGTGCGGTAGACATCAAAAATGGCCACCCATTCGTGGGCAGCCATTTTCAACGTGCTGAGGTAATAATTCCTTACCGCCACTCCACCAACATTGTACACTGGTCGCTGTGGCCGTGTCCACTTTCGCAGGTCTGCTGGTTTGAGAGACTGAATCCATCAGTCGGCGCCTTCATGGGGTCGCCACCCGTAAGCGGCATGATGTAGATATCCTTCTCTGTTCCGTTTTTGGGTTGCGACATGAAGGCGACTTGGTCACCATTCGGCGACACCACTCCGTGCCAGCTAAACCGCGATGTGCCGGGGATGTAATCGGTTTTACTTCCGGTTGTCATGTCTAAAATTTTACTAACACCGTCACTGGTATTGATGATAAAACGCGAATCATCAATCTGGTCAGAGACGGTCGCATCTGGGAAGCCACCCTCACAGCCAGGGAACGGCAGACCGTCCTGCACTGCGGAGGAGTTGAGATTGTCCAGCGGAACATAATGATAAGAGTTTTTAGCAGTAGTGCCTGTGCCGCTGATTTGGCGGTAGACGAATAATTCGTCGTTCATGAAGCCCACAGCGTAGTATTGGACAGGATCGCTAAAATCGCTACGAATGAGCTGGTCCAGAGCCTCGCTGACGTTGAAGAAATTCCCATCCGCGTCCATCCATCCTGCACACGTTTGACCACTTTGGGTATCTGTCATCGAAACGGCGATTTTGCTGTAATCATCGGCAAACCAATGCCGGTGTCCACAGAAGAATCCTGCAGCTGGGTAGTAGGAAATGGATCCCTGCAGCGTCTGTGGTCTAAAATCGAACTCTGCCACAACCCTCGATTCTCCGGTCTCGACATCTATACTGCTGATTATTGGATCACGCATGCTTGCGTCCGTAGTCGTCATGAGTATCAGACCTTCCGGTTTGAGAGGCTCAGCCATAACGGGGTCAGACCCTTGTGGTTCGGACTGAATAGGCTTATCGTTGGTGGGAAGTGTATCTGTCGGACTCCCCGCTTCTGTTGGTTCATCTACCTCAATTAGACCGCTTATAGCGGGCGCTCCATCTGGCGCACTGACTGTGCCAGAATCACCGCCCCCACCGCACGCGCACAGCGAAAGCGCCATGCTGACGGCCAGGAACATTGCGAGAAGTTTCTTTTTCATGATTCATTTACCTCCAGTTGTTAAAATACTTGGCCAAACGACCATAGGAACTACTAAACCAACTCTGCAACAAAGTGCCAAAATCCAGTCTAGCACTACAATTCTACCACATTGCCTCACAAAACGCAAAGTTAAGCGGTTTGTTCAGCGGGAATTAACAACAATAAATCACGACTCTATCAATGCAAATAACCTATGATATAATATAATCATGAAACCAGAACAAAAAAGGACTCTTGCTGAGTTTAAAAAAATCATCAAAAAAAATGCTGATGTTTTTGTGCGAATGCAAGATAAGTAATGCACTATCTTACTTTTGACGAAGTTCTGAAAGTCCATTCCAGTGTTTTTGAAGTTTCCAATGGTTTGGATGGAATACATAATAAAAATCTACTAAAGAGTTGCGTTGAGTGGGTAAAAGACGATGTGTATTATCCAACCTTCGAACAAAAACTAGTTCATCTAGTCTTCTCAGTTGCTACGGGCCATATATTCGCAGACGGGAACAAACGCACGGCAATCGCTGTAGGTGCTTATTTTCTATTCATCAACAATTATCCCCAAAATGTCTGCAATAACTTTCCTCGTTATATGGAAAACGTCGTTCTACGCTTGGTAAACAATGAAATCACAAAAGATGAACTTCTGGAAATGATTCACGGTTATCTGACATCTGAATAAAAACTGGTGGGGACGGTTGGGTTCGAACCAACGACCAAGCGGTTATGAGCCGCCTGCTCTAACCCCTGAGCTACGTCCCCTTGCGGACGAAAAGTTGCACTTGCGCGAACTCTTCCGAGCGAGGGCGGGTAGGGAATTTCGTAGAAAATCCGCTACGTCCCCAGAGTGACGCATCAATACAGCGTCACCCCTTAATTATATCACACCGCGCGTCGCTTCAGGGCAACAACAGGGTCGCCCCGCGCCAAAACCTATGCTATAATTATAACCATAAGGAGGTAAACAACGCGACGAACTTGGCGACCAACGACCGCATCACTCACCAATATAATCCAAAAAGTCAATCTCATCAAGCCAAGTCAAAGACCAAAATCCAATATGCCCGACCTAAAAACCAAAATCCGCAAGACTGGATACTGGCTGAAACACGACCTGTTGGTTTTTGATAACGTCGTCATTATCGTCGCGGCGATTTGCTGCCTGATTTGGACTTGGGGCTCGATTTCTTCCATGACTCGCAACTGGTCTCTCGCCCAAGAAGTTGCCGCTCGCCAGCGCGAAAAGGCCCTCCTTGAGCTCGAAGTCGAAACTCTCGAGTTGGAAAACGAATATTATCTCTCCGCCGAATATCAAGAACTCGCCGCCCGCAAATATCAGGGTAAGATGCTTGCCGGCGAAACCATGATCTATCTCCCCGAAAACTCCGAAGCCGCCAAGAACAAGCACAAGACCGACCCAGACGCCGACGCTAGCCCAGCCGCCTCCGAGATGAGTAATTTTGAGCAATGGATGGCCTTCCTCTTCGGTGCAAAATAATCGCAGCGAAATAACTCGGACCCGATATTTCAGAAGCTCGACACAAGTCCGGCACATCGCTGGAGCGTCACATAAGCCATAAAACTTCTGCTAAAACATTGAACTTATGTTAAAATAAGAACATGGATAAAAGTCACGACGACAATCTAAATCCCAACGCAAATAGCCCCGCACGTCCTTCAACTGCGCCGAATTCTGCCGGCGCTCCAGCTCCTCAAAATCCTGCAGCCCCCGTATCAAACTCTCAGAACGTCGCCTTCAAATCTGACTACATCGGCCAGTGGACCGCGAAACAGGAGAATCCCTTTGCCGAGCAAAACCGCAAAGCCGCCGAGAAAAAAGCCGCCCAGGAAGCCTCCCGCAAAAAGGCTATGCCATACATCAAAATCGGCTCCATCATCGCCGGCTGTATTACGGTAGTCGCTGTGGCTGCGATTATTTTCATCAACGTCACCAGACCTAAACCGCTTCCAGAAGATATTACCCCTGGCAGTGATGGGGCTGCAGAAATCACGAATGATGCTCAAAAAGTTTTCGATAAGTTTGTGGATAAACTTGGTGATAAAACCACAGAAACTGATGAAGGGCCAGAATTAACCGATGAAGAAATGCAAGGAGCGCTTGATGCTGTGGCTGATTATTTTGAACAGCAAAATAATCGGACGGAAGATATTACAACTAAAGTCAACTTGGTCTTAATTGAGATGCAATTCTATGGGTATAAAGGGCAGCCGGAGGCAATCATTAAGGCAGCAGAGGGCTTTAACATTGACGATATGACGACATCGCAAGCGCAACAATTCCTAGGCATGTTAATGGATGCATCATTCGGCGTAGGTGACAATGAAGCGGGCGAGAAATATGCGCAGCAATTTAGCAGTCTGTTTGCAAGTGGTGAAGCCGACGAAGGAGAGAAAGAAGAATGATGAAAAAAGTAGGTACGACGGGATTCTACATAGGAGCCGCTATAATAATAACGGCACTTATTGCGAGCGCACAGCTTCTCATTGAACAATCAAAAGAAGCCTATGCGGCATCAAACAGCGAGTCTTCCTGCGTCAGCGATAGCGGTGCTTCGGACGTCCAATCAGTGAAACAGGCATGTAGTTTATGTTTTAACTCTGGCAAGAAATCCGCACGTGGCACACTATGGTTTAATAGCTCCTCATCCGAGCGCAATTCGGATGTTGTGAAGGTCTCCGACCCTAATGCAACAACTGCAAACATATTCCTTTGGGGTCAGACATATTCTTGTGGAGAATATCCTACTACAAGCACAGCCTATCACATCTGGTTTGGTAGGGCAGGTAAAGACACCAACTATTCCACGGAGGCAGTTCCTTACCTTGTTCCTAATGACGCTTCTAAGAGTAAATACCGCGGGAGCGGCGGGGGCTATAGTTATACATGGCTGTCTTTGGAAGCTCCTCAAGCCGGCTGGTCCATCAAAGTCCAAGATTTTAAAAACGATCCAGATACTAAAAAGACAATTACCTCATCCGGTTTAGAGCGTTATGAGGCGACGGTGTCGGTTAACCGATGCTATAACAATTCAAAGAATGGTATTTCCTATTATTCTAAATCCCGTGGCGACTGTTATGGTGAAGATAGCAAGATTGTCCTCGAGATCCCCGCAGCAGACAACTCTGGCTTCAGTTCAAAATCTCGTGTCACAGACGGCTCTAAAACGAATGAATCTTCGAATTGGGGTGTCGACGACGCCGGAACGCTGGAAATCGAGGCCGACGCTAGTGGTAATGCGACGGTCTACTTCGCTCACAATTTACAATATAAGAATACAGCTCCAGACGGCAAGGCCTACAACGAAGCTAGCACTACTGGTACAATCACGTTTGATGATGGCAGTGGAGATACATATGATGTTCCATTTTCAGCGCCTGGCGACAGCAATAGTACTGAATCTGGTTGGCAAACTAGTGATGCCGGTATTGAAAAAAATATCACTCTAGCTTCTGGCGAAGACGAGAAAACTATTTGTTCCACAATTACCTATACTACCAAGACGGTCAACTGGAGTAATGGCGATCCTCATGTAGCTCAGCCAGTTGGTGACAGTGGAAGCACGAAGGCTTGCGCCAAAATTACTCGCTCAGCAACTCAGCCAGCCGGCCAAATCGAATTCTGGTCTCAATCTCGTGTCGAAAGCGTCGCCGCAAACGACGTCAAGAGCCACTATGCCGAGACTATTGAAAAAACCACCGGTGATGTAGCTAGCCTACGCCTCAGCACTGACTGGCCGAGCGCCAAGGCGAATTTTAGCCACAAAATTAGCTACGAAATAACTGGCTTCACAGTTAACGCCAACGATACAGTGGATTACACCAACATGTGCACCAAATGGGAAATTGAGGCTGATACCTCCGCAGACGGCAAGACCGACAAGTTTTGTGCTAGCAGCTACTATACTGGCGAATCTACCGTCAACACTACGACTAACCATACCGTAAATATCAGTAGTCCCGGTAGCCAAGGCACAGCGCAAGAAAAAATCAAATACGAAAAGAAGGTGGTCCCCATTCTTAAAAAAGAAATCAAGTATTCCTGTCCTACGCTCTCAAACCCAAACAAAATGTGTTCCTATAATCCAAAACGCTGGAATTATTATGCTGAAGCCGGTACCGGTTCTGGTAAAGGTGATTCGGCTGCCAAAATTATTTATGATCGCCCGACCGAACCTGGGGGAAATGGGCCTTCAAGTGGCAATGGTTCGGTAGACGGTAGCCCAATGTATGCCGGCGAGACCAGCACGATGGCTTGGGACGCAAGCGCTAATCCAATTGATACACGTCGCGTCATGGAATATCAATCAATTGCATTTCTCGCGCAAGTGAGTAAATCGCTTTCCAGCGCCAACACGAAGGGAACTTATCAAAATACGGTTCCAGGCTCTAATTATCCATATCGTGAAGGCTATAGTAAAGACCCTTGTACATTCTGGCGCGATCGCCTCGGTCCGCTGCGCGACGCAGCTGGAGGATGCGTGCAAGTGACGAGCAAGGATTTTCTGAACCAAGTCTTTTCTCCCGATGGTACCACTAGCTCTTCCGCAGCCGGCGTTAGCGGAGAGGAAAGCATGGCCGTTCCTGATTGGGTCGGAGATAAGTATTGTAATAGCTTTGGTTATCAATGGGAGTATTACTACGGTGTTATGAACACAAAAGGGTCAAACGCTGGGACTTGGACTTGGACTCGGGACAACCAATCCTACTGGGTTCATTACAATGCCGCCTGTCGCACTATTGCTAAAAAACCATCCGTTGCGCTCTGGAACGGTGGCCTCTTTGTAGGAAACGGTAATGTTAAGACCTCAACCGCCTCGCGATACCATAACCCGTCTGTGGGTACCGCGGCTAGCGCCGCTAGCGACCGTAGGCAATACGGCTCCTGGGCAGAGTATCTCGCCAATGTTAATGGCGGTATTGGTGGAAATACAATCATAATACCAGGCATCGTGGATGCTAAAGGTCTCTTCGCATCCGGTGCCGCCTACGCTTGGAATGGATCCACAGAAACTGATAATCTCAAAAATTCACCGCTGACCATTCAAAACGTCGACAGCGCCATGCTGGGCTTCTCTGGCGTAGCTACCAATTCGGCTCTCATGGATCGTCTAGATGCGTATTTCAAGGCCGCTAAAACACATGGTGAAAGCAGCATTGGTAGCATCAATGTTAGTGATACTAGGATATATTATGTCGAAGGTGATGTTAATATCACGGGCCCTATAACGATTAGTTCCTCTGCGCACTCTGTCTACCAAATCCCGCAAGTTGTAATTTTTGCAACCGGCAACATAAATATTGCGCCAGGAGTCGAGCGGATTGATGCTTGGCTAATTTCTCAAAACGGGATCGTCGATACATGTGCTGGAGTAGCCCTTGCTGATGGCGTCACGCAGGCCTCTGTTTACGGCCCTAATCCAGATACTCGTCCTACTAGCTGCAATAATAAACTCGTCATCAATGGCCCCGTCCTTGCGAATTCGGTCATCACAAATCGCACCTACGGTTCTGATGGCACCTCTAATTCCGATAACGATACAACAAACGCTAATAACCCTCGTGCAGTCCCTGCCGAAGTCTTCAACCTGAGTGCCGAAAATTATCTCTGGGCTTACGCACAGGCTGGGCGCTATAGCTCGAGCTACACCGAAGCCTATTCACGTGAACTCCCGCCGAGGTACTAGGATGCCTACAAAAAAACTAGACAATATAGACCGAGCCAAGTCATCTCGTAAGAAGGGTTTTACGATTATCGAGGTATCCCTAGTCTTAGCCATCACGGGGCTTATGTTGATCGGTGTTTTGGGAACCACATATCTCTCGATTTCGAGCCAGCGCTATAATGATTCACTCCGAAATTTCGCCGAATATATGCGGAGCATCTATAATGGAGTTCTAGCCCCCGAATCGATTATTGGTGACGAAGGTGATCCGGTTGGTAGCTCGTCCGAAAAAGCCATTCTCGGCAAGGTTCTTGTCTTTGACGGTAGTGATAAAGTTCAATCTGCTACGCTCATTGGTAATACCGACATTACAAATAAGACCGACCATGGTTTTCTTTGGGATATCACCGACGTTGAACAAACCAAAACTGCCGTCTTCTGTGGCGAAGTAGTCAATGGCGTCACTCGCCCGAGTAGCGTCCAAACCTACACGCTTCTTTGGGGGGCAGAACTTGCACAGGCCAACAATATGCCAACTGGCGCCAAATATAAAAACGAGTTTAAGGGAACTATGATTATTGCGCGCACTCCGACCTCTGCGACTGTCCACACTGCTTTTGCTTCAGACAAAGTCTACGATTTGACTGGCGATAACTGCACTTCATCAAACGCCAGCTTTCAACGTGATTTGCGTGAACAGCATGACGGGCATGCCAATTTTTATAAAATGGATGAGCCCGTCGGAATTTGTGTAGTTTCCGACAATAGTCGTGTTCATCGTGAAATTCGTATTGCCGCCGACGGTCGTAATGCTTCCGCCGTGTGGTTAAGAACAGATGGAGAGGATAACGCATGCCGACCAGAATAACTCGTCAAAAACTTTACAAAACTCGTCGCGGCGACACATTGATCGAAGTAATGTTTGCTTTTGCGATTTTTTCGCTTGTCGCGATTATTACGCTCGCCACCATGAGTGTTGGTCTCAGTACCACTGAAAACTCCCTCGAGCTCACCGTCGCGCGTAACGAGCTTAACGCGCAGGCGGAAGCCCTCCGTTTTATCCACAGTTCCTATGTTTCCGAACTAACTTTACCGCCATGCGAATCCGATACGCCAATCACAGAGAAATGCCAACAGTATGCTAGCCTCTGGGAGGATTTAACTAAAGACGCCTACGTAATGTCATCCTCCACCTCAGCCTCCATGAATGCGCTCACTATTGAGTATCCGCTTCTAGATTGTGCAACTGCTTATGATCCCTCTTCATCGAATTACCTTGCCAAACATCATGCTTTCGTCATCAATACTCGTCAACTCCTCGCTCGCAACAATCTCGTTGGCGGCAATATTTCGTATAATAACACCGATGCCGTAGTCCGCGCCAAAAACCCCTCGGAACCTGACAACCTTTTCTTCCCAGCCACACTTAACGCCCGCATCATCTATTCAACCGCTACTGGCGCCAACGGTGAAGATGGAGAGAACAACTCAACCTCCGGCATCCAGTCCTTGACGGATTACACTCGCGTCGCGCGCGTTGAGGGAATTTGGGTAATTGCTGTCCGCGAATCCACTTCGCTTAGCAGCAGGCCGAAATATTACGATTTCTATATCCAAACTTGTTGGAACGGTTCGAATTCTAATACTCCGACCTCGCTCGACACCATCGTCCGCCTTTATAACCCGGAAGGAGCATAATGAAACATCCGCTTACTATTAAGTCTACCAAATCAGGTTTCACGATTATCGAGGTAAGTCTAGCTATGTCGTTTATCGCCGTGCTTTTAATCGTCATTGCTCTCACCATCACCGGTATTATGACAACTTTTCAAAAAGGTATGACCCTCCAGTCCGTCAATAACGTCGGCCGAAATCTTATCACGGAATTCACAACCGCGATCAATGCCGCTCCATCAATCGACGCTACGAGTCTTTGTAATGTCTACGCCAAGAATAATACGGCAGATTGCATTCGTGACGGTGCTTTCAAATATATTTTCCAAGAGCGTCTTGGTACGACGACCGATTCGGCTACCAATGAAACCAAAGATGGAGTTCAATATTTTGGTCTTCTTTGTACTGGTAGGTATACTTATGCTTGGAACACTTATTATGGTATTAAAGCCGGTCAGTATATCAGCGTTAAATACAATAATGGCAGCTCCGTCACCACTATCCCCCAAACTCCTGATGACGAAAAGACGATTTTTAGGCTTGTCCGTTTCGAAGATTCAACTTATAACGCCTGCACCCAGAACGTTGATAGCTACTATAATATTGAAAATGAATTCAAAAACTACACTTACGCCAACCCGACTATCGACATGACTGAACGCGAGAATGGCGTTTCGCTCCAAATTGCGACCCCGCAGGAAGGGTTCCTGGAGAGTAGCGAATCAGATATCAACCTAGATCTCTATGAGCTGGTTATTTTCCCGATTTCGCAGGATACTGTCACGCTTCGCTCTTTCTTCTCGGGCACCTTTATCCTTGCTACGAATAATGGCGATGTGAATATTGTCCGCACCGGAGACTATTGTGATCCGCATTCAACTAATACAGACGGCGCGACTGGCAGTCCGCTTAACCTCGGCTCTGGCTTTAACTATTGCGGGATAAATAAGTTTAATTTTGCCGCCAGAACAGCCGGCAGCAGTGTATAATAGGTATAATAATTATGGCAATCAATAAAATTATTAAGTCAAAAATAAGCGCTAGCAAAAAGGGTGCCGTCTCGCTCTATATCGTAGTTTTTACAACTATCCTGTTCGGAGTTATTGCGCTTAGTTTCTTGCGTATTGTTCTCTCTGAATCCAGCAGCACTAGTCACGATGATTTGTCGCGCTCCGCTTACGATGCAGCTATGGCCGGAGTAGAAGACGCGAAGACTGCTGTCAACAAGTATTACAGTTGTCTCGCTAGTGCTGGCAAAACCCCAGCCACTTGCGATTACGTGGTGCTCTTTGATGATAGATGTGACAATTCTGATGGCATTGGTCTAGCGCGTTATCTCTATAAGGACAACTATACCGGTGGCGAAGTCCTCATTCAACAGAACAGCGTCGGCAGCAGCGCTGATAACAATTCTAACCAGGCTTACACCTGTGTCATCCTTTCTGACGTTGTCCAAGACTATCGAGGCACTTTGACGTCGGATACTCGCACAAAAGTCGTCCCACTTCGCATCTACGATGGCGGCACCGACGCTTCGTCCGCTACCATTCAAAAAGTTGATTTTGAATGGTTCTCCAGTCTCAACGAGGGTACCGAACGCCCGGACGGGCTTTTCAATACGGATAACGGGTTAAGCTTTGAGAGTGATACTAATAAAACCGTTCCGCCCACCATCCAACTTACTTATATTAAGGTCGGTCCCAATATTAACATTGACAATTTTCATCAAGCAAACTCTAATGGATTCGAATATAGCACTATGGTTATCATTCCGAACGGACAAAGCCAAAATGGAGCCACTACAGTAATTAGTGCAGATGACCGAGCTCGAGCGGGCAATATCAGCGCTGGGGTAAACTCCCCATTTGGAGCCACATGCTCTACGACAAAAGAGTTCGCCTGTAAAGTAAGTCTAAACGAAACGAACATTGGTGCTAACGAGACCGCTTTCCTCATAGTCTCTCTCCCGTATAAAGAGACTGTCTCGGATTTCGCTGTCACGCTTTACGATGGCGATTCGAAAGTTCTTCCTTTTGAGGGTGTTCAGATTAGTGTCGACTCTACTGGTCGCACAGACACTCTTGTCCGCCGGGTTGAATCTCGCCTTGACCCCGCCGACCTCTTCTTCCCCTATCCGCAATACGCTCTTGAACTCAGCAATCCTGACGGTGGCGATGCGCTAAAGAAAAACTTCTGGATCACTGCTAACTGTTGGTTCAGCCAACCCAGCACCGGAGGAGTTGCTACGCAGTGCAATAACAACGGTAATATTGGTGGCTAGCGCCACGCTCCTGCAATAACCAAGACCTCTAACCAACAACCTCACATAAAAACTCCCAGACAAACTGGGAGTTTTACTGACATTAATAAACCTTAGTAATTCACAGCGCGAATCTCAAAGAAAGCCTGCGGATGTGCACAAACTGGGCAAACTTGCGGCGCTTGTTCGCCAGTATAGATATAACCACAGTTGCGGCATTTCCAAACCGTCACCTTGTCGCTCTTGAACACCATATCGCTATCGACGTTCTCTTTCAGCTTCATATAGCGTTCTTCGTGCTCTTTTTCGATTGCGGCGACCTGCTCAAATTTTACAGCGATATCTTCATAGCCTTCTTCGCGGGCTTCAGCCGCAAACTGTTCATACATTGTCGTCCATTCATATTTCTCACCCTCAGCAGCCGCCTTTAAATTCTCGCTCGTTCCAGCAATTTGCCCGCCGTGGAGCAATTTATACCACATCTTCGCGTGCTCACGCTCATTAGCTGCGGTTTCCTCAAAAATTGCCTTGATTTGTTCATAGCCGTCCTTCTTGGCCTGCGAAGCAAAAAATCCATAACGCACGGAAGCCTGCGATTCGCCAGCCAGTGCCGCCTCCAAGTTCTTCCAAGTTTTACTACCTTGTTCAAGTGCTTTTGTCATTCTCCTCCTTAGTCTACTTTATTCCATTATTATATCATAGACAGGAGAGGTGAGCGGCAAGTCCAGTTCCTTTGAGGACTCCCGCGACCAACGGGAAGCGGATAGGGCGCCGGCTCGTCTGTGACGACAGACCGAGCCAAGCGCGCCTCAAAGAGACCGGCTTACTGCTCACCAACGTGTGCTATAATGTTCTTATGGGAATACAGAGAGGCATGGAGGTAAACTCAACCGATGCGACCAATATTTTTGCCGCTCCACCCGCCAGCAACGCAGGGAAGGCACGGAAGAAACGTGAACGTGCCATCGATGCCAAGGTTAATGAAAACGACCTATCCGAACAAGCCGAAGAAGTTTCGCTCCGTCCGCTTTGCTTCGCTGATTATATCGGCCAAGAACGCCTGAAAAGCAACCTTAAACTCGCTATTGATGCTGTCAAGAAGCGTGATGACGGCACCACCCTCGATCATGTTTTACTTTACGGTCCGCCAGGTCTTGGCAAAACTACCATGGCTAATATCATTGCTCACGAGCTTGGCGCCAATCTCCGTGTCACCAGCGGTCCCGCTATCGAGCGCGCCGGCGATCTCGCTTCCATACTCACAAACCTTCAAAACGGCGATGTTCTGTTTATTGATGAAATTCATCGTCTGCGCCGCGCCGTCGAAGAGGTTCTTTATTCGGCGATGGAGGATTACAAACTCGATATCGTTATTGGCAAAGGTCCCGCCGCGCGCTCTGTTCGACTAGATTTACCACAATTCACGGTCGTCGGCGCCACTACGCGCACCGGCTCACTCGCTGGCCCTCTTCGCGATCGATTTGGTCTCATTCACCGCCTTGAATATTATCGTGTCGCCGAAATCGAAAAAATCATTAGTCGCACCGCTCGTCTTCTCGGCACCGAAATTGCTCCTGAGGCTACCGCCCTCCTCGCGACCCGCTCTCGTCTTACTCCGCGTATTGCTAACCGTCTCACTAAGCGCGTGCGCGACTATGCTGAAGTCCATGGCGACGGCTATATTGATACTGAATTGACCCAAGGTGCTCTGCACCTTATGGAAATTGACGAACTCGGTCTCGACCCGGCCGACCGCAATATGCTTGAGCTTATGCTTGAAAACTACGGCGAGCGTCCAGTTGGCTTGACCACAATTGCTGCCCTAACCGGTGATGAGGCTGCCACTATTGAAGATTATTACGAACCTTATATGCTTCAGCTTGGTCTCATCGAGCGCACTCCGCGTGGCCGTTCCGTCACAAAAAAAGCTCAAGAGCATCTCACTAAAGTCCGTCAGAGCTTCGCCTGAGAACGTGCTATAATTAAGACGTATGCATTTTGAAGATATTCCCGCATCGTTGTCAGAAGATGCTGTGGCGTCTGAGCAACAGGAACGCCCTGCAGTATCCTTTGAAGATATAATCTCCGAAATCGATAACGCGGACGTCACGGTTTATGAAAAACTAAACCCAACTAATATGAAAGCTGCCCGTGATGAATTTCTATCAGACAGCTCACTCGTCCATCCGAATAATATCTATGGGAACCTTAATCTCGAAGAAGTTTCCGCAAATCTCACTGCGCTTGATATTGCGGAAGGCGAACTGGCGCAGGGAGATGATATTTCTGATAAGCAAAGACGCTATGCTGAACTCATCATTCAAGACCATCGTCTAGCTAATGACTTTCTCGTCGCAAATATTGCTTATAATTCTGCTGAAACTCCTGCAGAAAAAGCAGAAGCTGCTTTGTATCACCGCGAAGCAAACGAAGCTTATTACGGTAAGCCAGATGAAGCTACCTTCTCCGCGCTACTGCAGGAAAAACTTAACAAAATCCAGCTCAAGCAGCTCCGCCCGGATGATCAGGAACTCTACCAATCTCTACTTGAAAGTATTGGCCCACTCGAAGAAGCTAGCCAAAACCGTTTTAAGCCACAGCCAGAAACTGTCGCGCGCTTTTCGGAAATAATCCAAGACTTTTTCGCAGATCCGTTTAGCCATATTCCGGAAGACCAGACCACTTTTACGCCCGAAGAGGCCGCCAGTATTACAAACGAGATTCTTTGCGACGAACTCGGTGGCGATTCCACTGACTATCACGCCACGGTTGACCCAGAGCGGGCGAATGCTAGTGTTGATCATAACGAACGCCTAATCGTTTTTCCCGGAGCCCGTCCCAAGGGGAATTATACTCGCGATGAACTCAAAACCATCATCGTTCACGAACTCGGCACGCATGTTTATCGCGCACTAAACTATGAATCTCATTCGTTAGGCGCTTTTTCACACGGTATGCCTGGCAATGAAACTTGGGATGAAGGCGTTGCGAGATCGGAAGAGCACACGTCTGAACTCCAGTCACTAAGGCGAATCTCGGTTGG
>CANAUU010000008.1 GCA_947364965.1 uncultured Candidatus Saccharibacteria bacterium
CCAGCACGCCAGGCTTCGCCTGTCGATACCCGCGTAATGGTCAGGAAATTCGGCTCATAGCCATAGTCGGGGTTGTCGATTACTGCGTTCAAGACCGGCTTTTCTGGCCGTGTCGCCTCCGTGTAGGTTGTGCGCGTCGATTCCGTATTCACGACCACGCCTCATATACTTTCGGCAGACCAACATCCGGCTCCGGATTTATCTCCTCAGACGCAGATGTTGCATCTGTCGGATTCGGGGCCACATCATCCGCCGTCTTCGACTTCAGAGAACCATCATCAACCACGGCAGAATCGCCATCAGTCGTCGAAAGGCCACCTTCAGTCGCCAGTACCGCCGGGGACAACATCCCCAGACACATCACCATAGCCAACAGCATCGCGAGAAACTTGGATTTCATAACCTCATCTATTCCTTTCTAAAATAGTCAGCCATAGCACTATCTATCTTTGATTACCGGATTCTCAAAGAACTTCAAGCGTTATAGCTCAACAAAGAAGTGAAGGCATCAAGCCCTCCTCTTTCTATTTTATCACAGACTACGTAAAAAGTCAATAGTCACTAGAGGCCCATTCAACAGCCACTTGACCCCCACAAAAAACCAATATAATTAAACATAAAAGGAAATATAAAACGACACCATGAGAAAAATTCAACAGAAACTTTTGAAACGACGACTCTGCCTTACGGCACGCACGGTTGCTGGCGTGTCTTTTTTAGCTTTGGCAATGATCGGCATTTCGTCCCTCGTCCAGGCAATGTCGCTAGAGCAAATTGAAAACGAAGATGGCGTGCCATCAGTTTGGCAAGCCGCATCTTTAAGCGAGCCAGACACGATTACCTTACCGATTACTTATTGGGACCAGAAAGCCGACCCATGCGACGACCCCAATCGTCAATTTGAATGGGCGTCATGTAATAGCTACCGCACCCACGGCGTCCTAATGGGTATGGTCAAACCCCAACTCGGAGCCGACCACCTACCCATTCCCGCCTTTTCCGACAGCGAATCCGCCTGGACTACACAGCATGACGCTCTCTCGCTCAATGTTATCGGTCATGACCCTGTACTAAAGACTGACAATTTCTATCGTTGGTTCCATGAAGTCCCCGGACTCTCAAAACGCATTGACGGTCGCACTGTCACCTTCAACCGTACCGCAAGCGGCACCTACGTCTACGGCGGTCAGCATATCTACCCAATCGACGACGTCCCCGGCCTCGACGAGACCGATGTTAAGCTACTCGACATTAACGGACAAGAGCACAACTTCAACTTCACCGCGCACCTTGGCTTCGGCATCAAAGTCAACGCCAGCGGCAAAGAACTTTTCCAGTTCGCCGGCGACGACGACGTCTGGGTCTTCCTGAACAATAAATTAGTCCTCGACATCGGTGGTCTCCATGGACCAATTTCCGGCTGGTTCCAAATCAACAAAGACGGCACCGTATCGACCTTCATCGAAAAAGTGAACGATTTAAGCATTCGTTCTGGCGACTGGGTGGACTGTATGCGCATCAAAGATGGTGTATATGCCGACGAAGCTTGTATCAGCGCCTATAGCGCAAAAATCCGTGAAAACTTCCGCAACTACACCATGCAAAACGTCGACCTTGGCCTAAAAGAGGGCGATGTAGTTAATATTGACTTCTTTTATGCCGAGCGCAGCACTGATGGCTCGAATACGAAAATCACCATCAATAATACGAACTGGCCGATTGCCGCTGACAGCGACGTCACCGCCAAAGTCCTTGGCAAACTAGACAACACCGAAAATAACCTCGTTGAGTTCAAGACCCATGTCAAAAACCGCGATCCAGAAAACCCACTCGACCTCGAACGCCTCGCTGCCTATATTCAAGAAACCACTGACGATGAAACGCAAACAGGCTACCTATCACTAGATAAGACCGCCCTCTGGTATACTGCCACCCCAGAAGACGAAAGTTCCTGGCAGCTAATCGATATTTCCGCCCCCGAAAATTCCACCGACGGTTTCAAACTGGCTACGCCAATCACCATGGCACCAGCTGGTCAGCCCGGTGATACGCTATATTTCCGCTACTACGGCGAAACCTCTGCCGCAACCGGTTCAATGTCGAGCACCGTCAGCTACTACACAACCATGAGTGGCAACGCCGGAGTCACCTACAGCTCCGATACCGTAGACTACGATGTCGATGACCAACCTATCAACCCAACCCCTAATCCTACACCTAATCCAGATCCCGAACCGACCCCAGACCCGAACCCCACTCCCGATCCTGACCCACTTCCCGAAACACCAAAAGATGACTTACCTAATATCCCAACCATTGACGACGATTTAGTCTACCTTGGCCCGCTTGGCGAAGTCGCCTTCGTCCCGAACACCGGCGTCATCAGCGACTCCGTCAAAAAAGTGTTCGGCGACAACTTTACCGAAGCGATCCTTTCTCAAGCCTTCGTCATGGGAACTCTACTGATTTTCGCTGGGAGCTTCGCAATGTATTTCAGCCTGCGCAAAAACCTCACCATCCCCGCCGCACGCTCAACGTCTAAAACTACGATACCCAAAGCCAATGCAGCGTCCAAAACCAATAACACTACGCTCAAATCATCAAAACGATCCGCATCCAAACTTAAATCCTCGACCAAACCCGCCGCTAACGCTACAAAGTCAAAATCCACAGACAAATCCAGACTCACTACCAACCCAAAACCCGCCGCTAAGCCAAAAACCCAACTTTCCGCTAAATCCAAACTCCTGGGAAAAGCCGAGTCCGCAGCAAAAACCAAACCAGCTGCCAAACCTACATCAAAGAAAAAATAACGACGATTAGACCTATCAGCCCACCCCGTAGAGATATCTTGCGAAAGCAAGATATCTCTACTTCTACAGCAAAACCAGCTCAATCTCGCTCCGCTCGACAACGAACCAGCGTCCTCCAATGCCTATCTGTATCATCACAGAAAATACTCCCGCAAAAGCGGAAGTATTTTCTCTGGCTGGGGATGAGGGATTCGAACCCCCGAATGCTGGGACCAGAACCCAGTGCCTTACCACTTGGCGAATCCCCAACGCATAAAGACGGAATTCTATCCGAACGACGCAGGGAATTACGTTTTGCAAAACAAAACTTCCCCAAAGAGCTACGAAAAGCCCCTCGTCCCCCTCATTATACCACAAACTTCCAGAAAACCAAGATTTTTACCCCACGAAAACCAAAACCACCGCATCCTTCCCGAAAACCCCACAAAAACTCTATACAAGCCACGCCCGAACCCGCAAATATATTTAAACCCCGTAAATCGCCTTCAAAACCCATAAGCCATACACCCAAACCCGTCCAAGATCGCTTGACATTTTTATAAATCTGTGATAAAATAGAAAGATAGGGCGTAATTTTGGCTCAAATCTCGCCCGGGCCATGTATCTTTCCAGCATTGCTAGAACACAAGGAGGTATTTCATGAACCATCCCAACCCCTTCGGCGCCGGCGGCTTCAGTCTCAGCGGAACTCTCCGCCTCAGCGCGTCGCCCCGCCCCACCAGCTCAACACCACCAAAGAAACGTCGCCCCGCCAGCACAACTCCCTCCAGCCCGGTTATACCCCCCGATGACGAAAATAACCGCAACGGCACCGACGAAAACCGACCCGTAGATATCGATTTTATCACCATCATTCCACCAGGCTCCGACGACGCAACCACCATCACCAGCACCCTACCCCTTCGCAGCCGCATCGCCCGCTTCATCGCCTGGGGCTATCTCGTTCTCGGCGCCGTTTACGCTTCCAGTCTGGTCTTCCGTTTTGCCCAATTCGCCGCCGGAGAAAATCCCAGCCTCGGGCGCATTTTCGCCGTCGGCTTCGCCATCATCCCGATCTACCTCATCCTGAAAGTACTTATCCCGGGTTGTTGTGACGTTGTCAACATCCTCTTCCTCAGCATCATCGACTGCTGGCCCGCAGCTCTCACTTTTCAGGAGTTCCTCGACCAACTCGGTACGGAAGTCTCCTTGGACTACACCCGCGCAATCCTCCAAAAAATCAACCTCCCCGAAGTCGCCGCCATCATTCCGCGCCGCCCTCACCTCGAGGTTTACGTGTATTCCACCATTTATGTCGTGACCTATTTCGCCTGCTTCTTCTTCAGCCCCGCCGCCTCCCTTATTAAAGCCATTTTCTGGAAGGTCCAAGCCGGGTTCTTCGTCCTTTTCCTCGCATATCTCTTCACAAACCTCTGCATTCGCAGCCAGCAGCCCGCTCCTAACCGATAAGTCGTCCGCAATGCTAACCGTCGTCTCTCCGGAGGCGGCGGTTTTCCCATTTCACACACAATCCACCGCCATAAAAACCAGCCTACTCCCCTGATAATCCACCAGGTAGCGCGACGCCAAAAACAGCCCACCGCCACAAGCACAGCCCGCCCCCGCCTCGCAACACGCCCCAAAATCCCTCGAAACCCTTGCCAACCTTGACATTCCATGCTACAATGCTATTGACAAGTCTGGTATCAGACTTTTTTTGTTAGACAAGACAGCTTCGGGACAATTTCGGCTGAGCATAGTCTGCATCACCGTCTCTCCCAAGCCAAAAGCATAGCAAGAATGCCCACCTCTAACAGAAAAACTCCCAGACGATAGAGAAAGGAAACCATGTCGCACAAATCCAATAAATCCGCCAAAGCCGCTCTCGGGCGTGCCGTTGGCTCGGAAAAAGGAAAGTCAAACAAACACATCACCCGTATCTCCGCCAAACCATCCACCGAGCGCGAAAACGCCAACCAAAGCCCCAAAACCGCCCCAGAGGCCGTCAAAAATCTTGACCGTCCCGACACCGCAGTTAGTGATCAAAACGCCGCAAAAGCCTCCGAAAAGACCCCAGACGGCACAAACACTAACGAAAACGCCCTGAAAAAGACCAACAAAAAAGCCCTCAAAGCCGATAAAAAAGCCGCAAAAAGGGCTAACAAAAATTCCAACAAACACACCAAAGGCGCAGAAAAACCTCTGAAAGAAGTTTTCATCCTCGCTCGCCCGTTTGTCGCCCTCGGCCGCTACATTCGCGACTCCTGGCGCGAAATCCGCCGCGTCCGCTGGCCCAACCGCAAAGCCACCTGGAAAATGACCGGCGCCGTCCTCGCTTACTGCGTCGCTTTCATGGTCTTCATCGTCCTCTTGGACAGCTTCTTTACCTGGCTCTTCAGCCTCATCATCAAATAACGCGCGATAACCCATAAAAGCGCAATCAATCAACCGCTCCCAACTAGAGCATAATCAACCAAAGGAGAAAAATTATGGCAGTAAACCGTTATGACGACACCCGCGCTTGGTATGCAATCAGCACCTACAGCGGCTACGAAGACAAAGTCGCCAGCGGTCTCAAGGAACGCATCGACGCCCACGAGCTCGACGGCAAAATCTTCGATGCCATCGTCCCGAAGGAAAAGAGCATCGAAATCAAAAACGGCAAACGCAAAGTTGTTGACCGCAAAATCTTCCAAGGCTACGTCCTCATCGAGATGTGCCTCTCCGACGAAACTTGGTATATTGTCCGCAACACCCCCGGCGTGACCGGTTTCATTGGCAACGGCACCCAGCCCACCCCAGTTTCCGAGAAAGAAATCCAAAAAATCAAGAAACGCATGGGCGTCGAAGATCCAAAATACAACATTAGCTACGAAATCGGCGAAGTCATCTCCATCATCGATGGACCATTCAAAGGCTTCGAAGGCGCCGTCTCTGAAATCGATACTCAAAAGGGAAAGATCAAAGTTATGGTTTCCATGTTTGGCCGCGAAACTCCCGTCGAACTCGACGCTCTCCAGGTCAAAAAACTCTAAGGCCGGCGTCGCGCGCACTAAAAAGAGCCCCGCAAGAGGCTCTTTTTGGCAGTCAACCCCTATCGAATCGAAATAATCGAAGTCTTCCCGTCAATACTGTCCGAGAACGTCGCCCCGAAAGTTATACCGTCCCCGTTCACCCAGATATAACGCTTCGAGGTTGGCGAATGCGTCGCGAGATGACCTTCCACCCCGTCAAACTGTTTAACCGTCTCCGGATAGGTATAAGACGTCCCCTCCCGTAGCAGATTCTGCAACTCATAGCCCTTCGACAACTTAAACTCCTTGTCCTTAATTTCATCCTTATTGTAAGACGCTGTAATCGTCCCGAGATTATCCTTATATTCAATCACGATTTTCGATTTCGACGTCAGTTGCCAAGTATATTCATCTTCCGTCTCGCCCTTTTCACCCTCAAAACCCAAAATTTCGTTCGCCTCCGCCAGCGTCATCTTCGGCGTGAGTTGCTTCATGCACTCATCAATCTCGCACTTACCTTTCGGTTTCTCCTCCTCAACTTTCGACGTGTCGTCACCCTGTTGGCTAGCGTTCTTCTCCCCGAGCGCAATCAAACCCAACGCCCCCAGCAGCACTAAAGCCACCACCGCAACCACAATCGCTACCACTTGTTTCTTGTCCTTCATTTTACCTCCATGGAATTATTCTTGAACTTATTTTACCACCAGCCCCGCCGCGCGTCCACACGTAGCCAACCTTCATAAAACGAAGCAAATCTTGACATTTTCCACCTTTTGCGCTAAAATAGACATGTTACGCACGATTATTATTAATCGGCTCGGGAGCTTCACCCGAGTATCACAAAGGAAAATACAATATGGCAGGGAAACAAGTTATCGGCAACTTGAAGTTGCGCATCCCTGGTGGCAAGGCTACGGCCGGACCTCCAGTCGGTTCCACTCTTGGTCAGTGGGGCCTTAACATGATGGATTTCATCAACCCCTTCAACGAAAAAACCAAAGAGTTCGCCGGCAAAAACGTCATCGTCCACATCAAAGTCTATGATGATCGGACTTTTGACTGGACTTGCCTTGGTCAACCAGTTGACGATTTGATTCGCGAAAAAATCAAAATCGAAAAAGGCTCCGGCAAACCAAACCTCGAGAAAGTCGGGAAAATCTCCCGCGCCGACCTCGAAGAGATTGCCAAGGTCAAAATGGGCCAGCTGAACGCTATCGATATGGATGGCGCAGTCAAGGTCATCGCCGGCACCGCCCGCTCTATGGGTGTTGTCGTAGAAGACTAGGAGGAGTCGAGCAAAGGAGGAAGCCAGCTTCCTCCTTTTGAGACGACGAGTTAGCCCCAAGGCCACCCTTGGCAGACTAACTTTTACAGAAAGAGCTCCTCTCTCGAAGGGGAGTTCTTTTTACTTCTCCCACCGCCGCCCATAAATCTGTACCACGCACCGCGAGCCCGCATCGCTAGCAAAACCGCACTACCAACCCTAACCCTCCGAAAGGAACTTATGTCTCGTTTTTATCATTTCCGCTTCGATATTTGGATCTGCCTCGCGCTCGGTTTTCTCGCCAGCCTCGGCGTCGAAGCCCTCATCACCAACCTCCGCACTTCCCAATACGAAGACCATAAGGCCAAACATACCGTCACGAGCGGCGAAGTCGGTGGCCCTGCCACCTCTGACACTTTCCGCACCGAAAACATCAAAGACCTCGAAACCCACGAAACCTTCACTGTCATATCCCCCGGCATCGAATACCGCAACCGCGGCGCCGGCTATTACAACGGCATGTATCTCTACGCCCTCACTCTCCCTTCCGGCGAAATCGTCGCCGCCCGCATCAACACCGACAACGTCGCCAAAGTCAACCCAGAAGACGATTATTATACCGGAGACACCATCCTCCCCATCGGCCAGCTCGTTGCTGCCGACCTCGAAGACCATGAAACCTTCCTCAGCCAAATCGAGTTCAAAGAACCTCTCTCCCGCCACGATTTCTACATCGACATGGTTGGCGCCGGCGCCATTGAAAACCCCGAAGATTTCATCAAAGCTCCCGCTCTGCTCGCCCAGCTCTTGACGGTTGTTATCGTCTTCGCTATACTACATTTTATAGGGTCCAAAATCGGCCTCTTCCCAGCATTCTACACCAAGAAAAAGTCAGAAGTTGAGCAGAAGTCCGATTGGGAATAAATCACCAAAGGAGGAATAATTTAACCATGGAACCAAAAATCCAAAAAACCAACATTCTCTACGCACTCGGATATATTTTCGCACCAATCATCATCTGCGCACTCTGCTATTCACTCTGCTATCTCTGCTTCCGCGACGGCGGCGTAGGCGCCGTTCTCACCACTCTCGTCCCGAGTATCCTCGCCATCCTCTGGTGGACCTTCGGTGGCTCATTCATCTTCAAGCAAAAAACCAAAGAACTCGAAAAACGTTTCGAAAGCGAAGGCTACCGCCGCAACCAGACCTTCTATGGCCGCGGCAAGACCGTCACTCTCGACGTCGAGAAAGGCATGATGGGTGTGGTCTTCTTCTGGAACCCCTTTGAATCCTACATCCTCCCTACCTCCCGCATCAGCCGCGCTTGGGTCGATGACGGTCGTGGCGGCGTCGGTTTCATGGAAGGCAGCAGCCGCGTTAGCTTCCTCTTCACCATCGACCAGAACATCGACGTCCGCGTCGACACCTTCACCTCCAACCAACGCTTCCGCATGGACGACAAACATATCCTGACCGGCATTTCCAAAGCCGATCTCATGGTCAAAAACATCGAAGAAGCCCGCAAAAACTCCAACAAATCCGGGAAATCCGCCAGCTCCCAAAAATCCGCTGACAAAACTACTGACAAGTCTTCCGACAAATCTTCCAGCGCCGACAAAGCTTCCGAAAAATCCGATAAATAACCTTTTATGAGTTTCTTCCGCAAGGTCAAAGCTATCTTTCATGACGACTGGTGCCAATCTTGCACTAGCCCCATGAACTTAACGAAAAAGCAACTCTATGCGCTACCCATGATGGTCGGCCATTACGAATCCATCGACGACCCCAATTATTACGTCCAAAACCTCATCAAAGTCCAGAAAAAATCCGACATCCCGACAGGCTGCTATGCCTGCGGCACCTACCTCTATCATTGCCCGAAATGCAACAAAACCGTCGCCAAGCTCACTATTTTCCTCCCCGTCCGCGACCAAGAGCAAATCGAAGAATCCCACCTCATGGACAACACCGAGCTCATCAATTTCCTCAAAAACGCCTAACCCATAGCCAGAAAATCCGGTCTCTTGGGCTGGATTTTCTTAAGCCCTGAACCCTAAAAGAACCCCAGCAAACCTAACAAACCCCAACCACCCAGTCCTATTATCGCAACCCCATCACAACTCTTGCCAAACTCCAGAAAAAGCATAAGCCATATTGACAAAAATGCTAATGTGTGCTACAATGGAGGTATAAGGTCAATTTCCGACCTCAAGAACCTTACCAGATTGTGATTACAGAGAACGGTAAACGGCCTTGAGGTCATAACCTCAGCAAGTAAACCCAGGCAAAGCGCAACTATAACCAGACCCACCCATCACATCGACAGAAAAGGAGAATTACCATGAAAAAAAACATCCCTATCATTCTCGCGCTCGCCCTGAGCCTCTGCGCCTGCGGCACCCAGTCCAGCATTGATAAGCAAAAAATCAATGAACTCTTCAATGAGATGGCGGACGCCAGCTACGACGCCGGCTATGCCAAGGGATACAGCGACGGGCTACAGGTCGCACTGGACGCCATTGCCGCGGAACCCAATTACCAGGCCACTTCCGAGGCCACCGACGCCCAAACCCTCGACACTGATACCAATCTGACCGACCCCGAGATCGTCCGCGATAGGTATCTGCCCATCCTGATGGATGACAATGGCACTTGGCTCGACCAGAACGCCGAACCCATGCCCTACGCCAACAGTGAGCGTTTCTTCAAGTGCAACCGTGAATACGCGAAGGTCGCCGTTGCCATCAACTCCCTCTGCGAAGAGCTTCAAAGTGACTTTTACCAGAACCAGCTCGATACCATATCAAGCTGGGCCACCGCGGAACCTTACGACACCGAAGAGCATCTCCGCTACGAGTGGCTTCTAGGCGAAATGGAGGCCAACTACGACAACTATCTGAACGACCTCCTCGTCCTTATTGGCAATCAGATCGACTTCAACAATTCTCCCGCCGCCCGCACGGCGACTTGCATCATCCTCGAGAAGATGCTGCAATTCCGAGACGACGGCACCTACGAGGCCGCCATCAACCCGCATCGCAAGCACGATTGCGAAGCTGAAGGCTGCAACGAACCGCCGGCCTATTACCATAACCCTACCAGCGCCAGCCTCCCCGTCGTCAGTGATGCGTTCGACATTCTCCACGGACATGGCTCCGAAAAGCCTGTCGAGAAAATGTCCGACGCCGAAATCATCGCTTACCTCGATGAACAGTGCCTGAAATCTCCCACCCAGTTCGACCTCCAGCACGCCAATCTCTACTTCGACGCCCAGGGCAATCCCCATGGCTACATGAGTCCCGATGAGGAACTCTATGTCGCCACCAGCTCTGGTGAGGTCTATCAGCTCCGCAACCGGAGCGACCGCGAGCGCCTTAATATCAGCCCCGACCACGGCCCCGAAGCCCTCGGCACCTACGTCGGCACCACCAACCGCCTCCTCAAATAATCACGTCTGGAAAGCCCCTAGCCTTAAGGCTAGGGGCTCTTCTCGTCCTAAACAATCCCCCGCTCGACCATTCCAACGTCGCACTCCCAACCATCTCAGGCCACCTCTTGCCAAAACCAGCAATCTTTGCTATAATAGAAGTATAAATTAACCATGTTGGGAGGACGCCCGCAACCCAAGAAATCTCCTCGCGTCAAAATCGCGAAGACCAGGGAAGCAACAACGTCCGCTAACACCACCGAAAGGATAGTCATGTCTGAAGAAATCAAAGACACCCTTCCGACCACCGAAACCGTGGCCGAGCAAATCGAAGAAGTCGCCGCTGGCGCCGAAATCGAAGCTAAATTGAACGAAACCACCAAAGAAACCGCCTCCGAAGCCGCCGACAACACCGAAGAAAGCGAAGAGAAATTCGCTAAGTCCGGCAAAAAGTCCAAGAAACACATTGAGGAAGTCAAAGCCGAAGAAGAGCGCCAAGCTCGCAAAGCCGAGAACAAAGCTCTCGCCGAAGCTGGCGAGAAGCCAAAAGGTGCCGCTCCAGTCACCCGCCCGAAAATCGAGCGCCGTGGCAAGAAATACCAAGCTGCTGCGAAGCAAATCGAAAAGAAACTCTACACCTTGAAGGAAGCCCTCGAGCTCGCCGCCAAGACTAACCCATCAAAATTTGACGCTACCGTCGAAGCTCACGTCCGCCTCGGTGTCGATCCACGCCAAGCCGACCAGAACATCCGCGCCACCGTCGTTCTTCCGAATGGCAACGGTAAAACCATTCGCGTCGCTGTTTTCGCTCCGCTCGACGAAGCGAAGAAGGCTGCCGCCGCTGGCGCCGACATCGCCGAGGATGAAGATTTCTTAAAGCGCCTCGACAAGGGCGAGATCGACTTCGACGTCTTGATTTCCACCCCAGCCTACATGCCGAAGCTCGGTAAATATGCCCGCCTCCTCGGCCCGAAAGGCCTCATGCCAAACCCGAAAGCTGGCACCGTCACTGCCGACATCGAGAAAGCCGTCAAAGAGTCCAAAGCCGGTAAAGTCGAATATCGTGTTGACAAGCAGGCCATCATCCACATCGGCCTCGGTAAAACCAGCTTCGATCAGGCTAAGCTCCTCGAGAACGCCGAAACCTTCTTCGACAGCTTGAAGAGCCACCGCCCAGCCTCCCTCAAGGGTAGCTTCGTGAAGTCCATCTACATCACGACTTCCCAAGGCCCATCCATCGCCGTCGAAAACCTCTATAACTAGTTTCGAGAGTATGCAGGAAGTCCGTCAAAAGGCGGACTTCTTTTTGGTTTTGTGGTATATTTATATCAACAGGAGGCAAAAATATGGCAAAAACTTACATTATCACCGGCGCAAACGGCTTTCTTGGCAATAACATCATCCGCGAAATCAGCCGCACCGAACCGGACGCTAAAGTTCGCGCCCTCGTCTCTTCACCAAATCGCGCCGACGCACTCGCTGACCTAAATTGTGAGATTTTTGCCGACGACGTCACCAAACCCGAAACCCTGAGTCGCATCTTCGACCTACCAAAAACCGACGAAACCTACGTCATCCACTGCGCCGCCATCGTCTATATCAAATCCAAACCCAACCCCGCTGTCTATCAAGTCAACGTCCTTGGCACAAAAAATGTCGCCGAGAAAACTCTCGAACTCGGCGCCAAATTAATCTACGTCAACAGCGTCCACGCATTGCCTGAACTACCCAATAATTCTGAAATCACCGAAATCACTAATTTCGACCCGAAAAACGTCGTCGGCGAATACGCCAAATCCAAAGCCGAAGCCGCCCGCTACGTCCTCGAAACGGTCCAAAACCGCGGTCTCGACGCCTGCATCGTCCATCCCTCCGGCATTATCGGCCCCTACGATTTCAAGACCAGCCACCTCACTCAGCTCATCATCGACGCCGCGACCGGTCGCCTCCGTGCTGGCGTCAAAGGCGGCTACGATTTCGTCGACGTCCGCGACGTAGTAAACGGCATCCTCGCCACCTGCGCCCGAGGTCAAGCCGGCGAATGTTTCATTCTTTCCGGGCACTACGTTTCCATCCCGGAACTTTTCCAGCTCATCGCGAACGTCACCGGCCAAAAACCCATCAAAACTCTCCTCCCGCTCTGGCTCGCCAAGTTCACCGCTCCACTCTCCGAAATCTACTACTCTCTCAAAAAGCAGCCACCGCTCTATACCCGCTACTCACTCTACACTCTAGAGAGCAACGCCAACTTCTCCCACGCCAAAGCCACTCGTGAACTCGACTACCATCCCCGCCCTATCAGCGAAACCATCACCGACACCATCCACTGGCTCGCCGAAACCGGCAAAATCCCACCCATCACCGCACAGACACCCACTACGCAGACATCCGTCGCACAGCAACCTACCCCTCAAACGCCCGCCAACCCAGAAAAGTCCACCAAAACATCCGCCGGCCCAGAAAAACCTACCGAAACGCCCTCCAGACCCACCAAACAACCATAAACTATTGACAAAACTACCAATCTGTGATACAATGTAGAGATAGGGCAACCTAGCTTAGGTTTTTGTAGTATTTTATACATCATCAACTCATTTAACAACCTTGCTTAGCTCAGCGTTTACGCGCTTTTACGATATATGTCGCTTCCGCACAACATCGCCACAACCTTAGGCCTAGTTCCACGCAGTCCACTAAAACCATATCCGAAAAGGAGGAAATTTTCGTGCTACACAAAATCACCCGCTACTACCCAATTCTCGTCGTCCTGGCTATCTTTGGCGCACTGATAATTTTCATCGCCTGCGCACCGAACAAGCCAGCCAGCCTCAGCGAAAATAGCATCGACGTCGCGCCCCTTTCCGACCAAATCGCCCCTGAACTCCCTACAAAAGTTCCTCGCAAAGCCCCTACTATCCCCGTCGTCAATAGTGCCGACAAGACTGATGACACCAAAGTCCAACTTGCTGACCTTATGTATGGCCAACAGGTACGCGTCAATGACGACGCCCATTACTTTGAGTCTTCGGATCTGTCCGGCTCTGGCAAACAAGGGACCGTCGGCAACCGCTACACCGAAATCTTGCGCATTTCCGGCTTTGCCGTCATTGACCCCAACACCGGCCATCCCGCCCAGGCAGAAGCTTACACCCGCGATGACATTCCCGTTGGAAAAAGGCTCCGGCTTTTGTCGCTGAATGCGAAATCGCTAATCTCTGGGTCAGCTTATGTACCGATGGCTTCGAAATCGGCGATGTTGGCTGGTGCTCCATTCTTGAGCTAAACTGGCAAGATGGCGCACTCGACATTGCTCCAGAAGCCGAAGACCGACTCAGCACAGCCAAAGACGCTGTTGGCATCCTGTCCAATCCCCACCTCAGGCTATTCTATATATTCGACCTCGCCTACGCAGTCGACCCAGACAAAGCCTCCAATTTTTGCCGGCAGTACGACCTTTACGAACGCTACGTGTGGGCCACCGGCAGCACCCTAGAAATCCTTGGAAAGAGCACCTACTATCCCGAACGTCAAATGGCCCCATGTCCAAATGACGATACCGTAAACGACATCAACGCCTGGCTTGAAGAATGCAGCGGCTACCTAACCGACACCTCGCCACTAGGAAAATATATTTGGTCAGAATACGACGCATCCTACTTCGACAACTTATACGACCAATATGTCTGGGCCACTTTCGACCCCTACCTTGACGGGCTATATAACGGAATACTGCAACATCCGTTCCACGGCCGACGCAATGTTTTGGTTATCGTGACCGACACCCACGAGCGCAACTTCGAAAACCTTAAACCCTGCACGTATTTTGACGATATCTTCATCTTGGATGTCAGCCCGGAATACGAAATCGATCCCAATTTTCAGGCACAAATCGAAACTGCCTACGGTCCCATTTCGAAAATTACCAAGCAAGACGTTTATACATTCTCACTCACGGAATGCTTAGAAGCTTTCAGCTAAAGCCCTACGCTCCTTGAAAGGTCGCCCCGCTTCATCGGGACGACCTTTTCCATGCCTATTGATGATGGAATAAATCGCCCCTTCACAACGCTTCTCCGGAAGCAGCCGTAGCCTCGAATCACTGATTCGGGGCTTGCTTTTTATGAGTATCCGTGCTACAATAGAAACAGTTATTCTAAAGACAGTGGCGGAGTTTAACAGGGAATGAATCGTATTCTGGCGCGCATAATCGCCAAAATATACCACGAAAATCGTTGTAATTTTTACAACACAACAATTTCTCCCTGCTAACCAATCTCTTAATCATGCTACCGAGGAAATATCTCTAGGGGTCTTCAAGGGTAACGAACTATTAACAACTTGCTAGCAGAACTTCTAGCCCCGCGCTTACGAAACTTTGACAAACCGCCAAAAGCGGCTGTCAAAAAGTCGCCCAAGACAATTACCAAAAAGCAAAAGGGCTTACATAAAACTTAACCAAGGAACTTTTATGGCAATTTCAAAAGCGAAAAAAGATACTTTGGTTGCTGATTTGACCGCGCTCCTCACCGACGCGAAATTGACCGCCTACGCCCGTTATCAGGGTCTGACCGTTGCCGAGCTCCAAGAACTCCGCAAGGCCGCCCGCGAAGCTGGCGTCAAGATCAAGGTCGTCAAGAATCGTCTCGTGCGCGTCGCCATGAACGAAATCGCTCTCTACAAAGATACCGACACCACCGGTTTGACCGGTCAGTTGGTTTACGCGATTTCCGACAACGACGAAGTCGCTCCGGCGAAAGTTTTGGCTGAATTCGCCAAAACTCACCCAGCGCTCGAGTTGGCTGGTGGCTTCAACGACACCGGCAAGTCTCTCGACCAGGCCGAGATCAACACTCTCGCCAAAATGCCGTCGAAGAACGAGCTCATCGCTCAGGTCGTCGCTCAGCTTCTTTCGCCCATCAACGACACCGTCTCCGGCATCTCTGGTGGCCTTTCCGGAATTATTTCCGGTCTCGAAGCTGCGAAAAATTAGCAATCAACCCCATATAGCAATAAGCATTTATACGCGATAACTCATCTCTTTTTAAGAAGATCCGGAGCTACGGCGAGGACTAGCGCGCCATACCCGCAACGGCGGGCTATGGCGACGCGCTTCTTAAAAAGATAATGAGTTATCATTAGAAAGGATTATCAAATGGCTACAGATATCAAAGCATTAGCCGAACAGTTGGTCAACATGACCATCCTCGAGGTCAACGAACTCAAAAACGTTCTCAAAGATGAATACGGCATCGAGCCGGCTGCTGCTGCAGTCGCCGTTGCTGCTGCTCCTGCCGAAGGCGGTGCTGCTGCCGATGAAGGCAAATCTGAATTCGACGTCGTCTTGAAAGACGCCGGCGCTCAGAAAATCGCCGTCATCAAAGCCGTGAAAGAAATCACCGGTCTCGGTCTCGGTGAAGCTAAGGCTATCGTCGATGGCGCTCCTGCCACCGTCAAAGAAAAAGTCGCCAAAGCTGACGCTGAAACCATGAAGAAAACCTTGGAAGAAGCTGGCGCTACCGTCGAGCTCGCCTAAGTTTATCTCTGTTAGCAAGTTGCTTTATTAGCTGGACTTTCTCCTTATGGGAAGTCCAGTTTTTTGTATACCCAAAACCCAGCTAAGCCAGTGGATGATTATTTGTTTTAACCTCACACTCTAGCTACTCGCACCGGCAAGAAAGAATGGGACCGGTGGACGGGTGTTTGTTTTCGTCTCACATTCCATCACCAAACTTATTTTGCTTATGCTATAATAGAACAATGTTGTTTGATCGGGAGGGAATTAAACCGCATTTTTATTGCTTATCGTAGTTCAGCCAGCGCTAGAACCACAAAACGCTCCAGCGTAAAAACATTACGGAACGCACCCGAACCACGTAAGCAAGTCCTTTACCATCAAATAGCACAAGCTAAAAGAAAAAATTGAAGGAGGAACCCCCATGAAAACCCAGACCCCGCTTCGCTACACCGCCTATACCGGCAGTCGCCGCCGTATCCAGCCCATCTACGTCCAGTTCGCAAGCCCCGTCCGCACCCAGACCCGCTCCACGCCTCTTCCGACCATCCTCTGCGTGTTGGCGTTAGCCCTATTCGCGATGTTCACTCTCAGCCATCTCTCTTATCCTGCCTATGCTGCCGACTCGGACAGCACATATCAAACCCACGCCGACCCCAAACCGACCGCCCCGAAAGTCCTCACTACCGAGCCCACAAATCTCCTCGAAAACTCCGCTACGACCGACCATATCACCAATCTCAACACCCAAACGACCCCGTCCGCCAACCCCATCACGGCTTCCGCTAAGAACCCTGACGCTACCTACATCTATATCTCCTGCCCTATCGAAATCTACCGCGGCACCCTCGATAACAACGAACCAGCCGAGTATCTGGTCGACGATTTCGAGGACATTCCAGAACATTGGCTCTATGTCCTCACCCCGCTCAACTCCGGAGAGAACTACTTTTTCACTCTCGATCTCGCCTGCCGCACCGAAAGCTCTCCCCTCAAAGGCGATATTTCTACCACCTATAGTAGCTACGTCCCCGACGACGGCAGCCTTGGCACTGTGCGCATCGAAGCCACCGAAGAGATCGCCCCGAACACCTTCCTCGTCTATTATGGCGAGCTCAAATATATTTCCGATTGCTCCAGCCTCACCTCCGACCCATCCGACAACACCGCAGCCACCTTCTGTCTCACCCAAAACAGCTACGGTCACATCTACGACCACCATCTGTTCTATTTCAGCCTCACCACCACCGACCTCCCCACGCACACCCAGCCTGTGAGCGAACTGCGCGCTAGCCACCTTTCCGACCCTGCCGTCCAGGCTAGCGTCTCTATCGCTGGCAACGCCGAGTGTCAAGGCACCGTCTACGACGAGGACCTACTCCAATCTGACTATATGTATCCCTATCGCAAATACGACCCCGCCGACGGCAGCCAGCCAGAAAACGTAGCCTATAATAGCAGCACACTCAGTACCCTCGTCTAGCTCTCCCATAACCCGAAGCCAGTCAGCTAATCGTCCATAATACGAAAGCCGCCAACCTGACTGCCCGTCCAAACTTTCTTCTAGCCAAGCGTCGCTCTCGAGCCCCGCTCAACGCCGCCTAATGTGCTATTTATATATAGGGGAGCAGCCCGCCTGCTCCCCGTTTTTAATGCTAATTTCACCCAAATTGCTCACTTTTTCGCACAACTCATTTTGTTTGTGGTACAATGAAACTGTCCATTCTAATTAATAAAGCACTGACGTTTTTTGTGAAACGCTGATTAAGGTTAGAATTATATGAAATGCCGGAAACGGCACCGCATGTAATGCATCTCATGTATTCTAATTCGGAATCAGTGCATTAATCGGAATGGACACCCATGCGGTGTCGTTTTTGGTTTGAGCTTCGCGCATTTGGAGGCACGAACTCACAACGAAACGGCTCGCAGGGTGTCTATTACCTAAAAGGAGGGCTGTGATGCGAAGCCAAACAAAACAACAATGCCAAGCCGCGCGCTTGCGCCAATATAGAAATTTTAATGCGTTAGGAAAAATTAGTTCTGTAGGTCTTGCCATGTTAGGTCTACTCGTCATCAACCCCACTTCCACACCCGCCCACGCCTACACTCCCGAAGAGCGCGAAGAAGGCTCAGCAGTCTCTTCCGTCTCTATCTCCTTCTCCCCCAGCTCCGGTAG
>CANAUU010000009.1 GCA_947364965.1 uncultured Candidatus Saccharibacteria bacterium
CTACACGTACTGACACACTCTTTCCCTACACGACGCTCTTCCGATCTTGGGCGGGAGTTGGTCTATCTCTATAGTGGTTCGATTCGGCGATTACAGAGGTATAATGGAGTTTATGCGATTCAATGGTGGGCAATTACGCGGGCGCTTGGGGAGGGGCGGGCGCGGTATAATATGTATGGAGTGCGGCCGGTGGAAGGAAACGGGGTCTATCGCTTCAAACAAGGGTTTAGAGGGCACGTAGAGGAGCTTTTAGGGACTTTTGCGCTACCGGTGGGGTGGTTAGGCCGTTTGTATGTGGCGCGGCTAAAAGAGTATGAATTTGGGGAATTACGATAGGTTTTGCGCGGGGTGGCTTGTAATTTTTACAACAAAGGCGTATAATTGAGGAAAAGAGAGGAAGTATGCTGGATATTTTTATTACATCGCGGGTAAGACGGAAGATTGTGGTGGTTTTTGCGAAATATCCGGATTTTAAGACGCACGTGCGGGCTCTGTCGAAGTTGATTAAGGAAGATCCGGGGAATATTCAGCGGGAACTACAGAGGTTGGAACGGGGAGGGTTTTTGCTGGTGACGCAGAAGGGGAATACGAAGATTTATCAGATGAATAAGCAGTTCCCGTTGCTGAAGGAGTTGCAGAGCATGGTGATTAAATCGCAACAGATGTCAAAGGTGAACCGTTCGGACAAAACGATCGGGTAGTTTGACGGGTTTGGGGCCGGTTTGGCTGGCGGACTTCGGTGGTGAATTGAGAAGTAATTTAGGGGTGGTGTCGGGGGTTTAGGTGATTGTGGAGGTATTCAGGTGAGTAAAATATTTGATCAGTTATTGGAGAAACGAGGGTTTTCGCGGGGGTTTTTGCGGCCAAAATACGAGGAATCGGTTGACCCTTTTTTGTTGCCAGATATGAAGGCGGCGGTGGAGCGGGTACGGGAGGCAGTCGACAGGGGTGAGAAGGTGCTGATTTATGGGGATTATGACGTGGATGGAGTGACGGCGAGCACGGTGCTTTTTGATGCTTTGATGCTGGCGGGGGTGAAAGAGGTGGAAATTATGCTACCGAACCGGTTTACGGATGGATATGGGATGAGTAAAAAAATTATTCAAAAAGCGGTTTCGACAGGGGTGGGGCTAGTGATGACGGTGGACTGCGGAAGTCGAAATGATGAGATTATTAGGGAACTGAAAGAGTCGGGAGTTGATACGGTGGTGACGGATCATCACGAATGCGGGGCGACTTTGCCGGAGGCGTTAGCGGTGGTGAATCCGAAGCGGAAAGATGTTGAAGTCGCGGCGGAGCTGAAGGAGCTGGCGGGGGTGGGAGTGGCGTTTAAGGTGGCACAGGCGCTAGTGAAAGAGGGGATGATCCCGGAGGGGCAGGAGAAGTGGCTGCTGGATTTGGTGGCGATTGGGACGGTGTGTGATAGCATGAAATTGACAGGGGAAAATCGGCGGCTTTGTCGGTATGGGCTGATGGTGTTAGAGAAGACGCGGCGACCGGGGCTTCGCGAGCTGATGCGGAATGCGGGGGTGAAGACACTGAACGGGGAGGCGATTGGCTATCAGATGGGCCCGAGATTGAATGCGGCGGGGCGGATGGATTCGGCGGAGCGAGCGTTGAAGGTTTTGATGGAGAAAAAGAAGGTTGTGGCGGTGAGCTTGGCGGCGGAGCTTGAGGGGCTGAATGAGGAGCGGCGGAAGGCGCAGGCGGCGGCGATTGACGAGATAAAGGAGCGGGGGATTCAGGGGGGGGCGGTGATTATAGAGCGGGGGGAGTGGCATGAGGGGGTGCTGGGGATTATCGCAGGGAGATTGACGGAGGAGTATAAGCGGCCGTCGTTTGTCCTGTCGGAGGTTGATGGGGTGTTGAAGGGGTCGGGAAGGAGTTTCGGGGAGTTTAATCTGGCGGAGGCATTGGATGCGTGTCGAGAATATATCATTGGTGGCGGCGGGCACGCGGGGGCGTGCGGGGTGAAGGTGGCGTCGGAGAAATTGGCGGATTTTCGGAAGGCGATGAATGCGTATTATGAAAGTTTGGGGCTGACGAATCAGGAGAGGTTTCTTGGGGTGAGGGAAGATCTCGCGGTGGAGGATTTTGAAGAGTTTTCGCTGGAGCTGGTTGAGGAACTTCGAGAATTGGAGCCGTATGGGGAGGGAAACCAGGAACCGGTGTTCTTGTTGCCGGGGGTGAGAGTGATGGAGGTGGCGCGGCTGGGGGCGGATAAACAACATTTGCGGATGATGGTGTGGGATAAGGCGGGGAAGCGGATGAAATTGATCGAGTTTTATGCGCCGGAGGAGCATCTCGGGGTGCGGGAGGGGGACACGGTGAATGTGTGGGCGGTGCTGACGGAGAACGAATTTCGGGGGTTGAGGAGTGTGGAGGGGAGGATTGTAAGGATGGAGGTAGCCTAGCGTGGCTTGAAGATGCTTTTTATGAGCCGGTGGACCTCTCCTCATCCAAAGAATCGGACTCGGTCCAGCCGGAAATGCTCATAAAAAGCATCTTCGAGCCCCTGTTGTTTTCTTATTCTGCTAGTTTTGTATTGGCGTGGGTTTCAGAAGTTGACATATGCACTCGTTGCCGAGTATAGGCGGTTGATTTGGGGGATTAAAAAATCGCCCTGAGGTGAGACGGAAGATAAGACAAAAAAATATACCGGGGGACCGGTATATTTTTTATTTGAGCCCGAGGCGCATACGCTCGGCTTTTTCGGCGCGACGGATTTCGCGGATGATAGCCTTGCTGCGGCGTTCGCGTTTAGAAATCGGCTTAGAGAAGCGCATTTGCGACTTTTTCAGAGGCATGATACCGCTCTGCAGAACCTTGCGGTTGAAGCGGCGAATCAAGTTCTCGTTCGCCTCGTTCTGGTCTTTCCTAATTACTTTGATTGCCATATATCGTTATTATATCAAACTTTCTCTAATCTGCCAACCCCTATTTTCGGAGTGGTTTTGGCGGGTTCGAGCGGGATTTGTAGTATAATGTAATTGAAGGAGAATAAATGATTATATTGATGGGGCTAGCGGGCTCGGGGAAAAGCACGCAGGGTAAAATGCTGGCGGAGGAAACCGGGCGGGTGTGGCTGTCGGCAGGGCAAGTCTTACGCGAAACAGGGCAGTTTGATGAGATTATGAAGCAGGGGGTGCTGGTTGATGACATGCTGACGGTGAAGCTGATGGCGCAGAAGATGGCGGAGGTGGTGCGGAGCGGCCGGGATGCGATTTTGGATGGTTTTCCGAGAGATGTGGAGCAGGCGGAATGGATTGCGGAGAATATTGCGTCTGTGATTAAACTTATTGTTCGGATAAATGTGCCGAAAGAGGAGCTGCTGCGAAGATTGGAGTTGCGGGGGCGGGCGGATGACTTGGATAGGGGCGCGATTGAGAAACGGTTTCAGATTGTTGAACAAAATATTTATTCAGTTTGTGGGATCTTGAGGGCGAAGGGGGTGGCGGTGCGTGATATTGATGGGACAGGGACGCCGGAAGAGGTTTATGAGAGGCTAAAAGCCGTAGTAGATGAGATCGAAGGGGCGGAGCGGATGGAAATGACGGATATTGAAGATGATAACCGGGTGGCAGAGGAGTAGGCGACGGGTGATATGGGAGTAAAATGATGGGTGGTAGAGGAGCAAAAATGAGTAAAAAAATTGTTCAAGAAGCGGAAAATATCGAGGAGAAGGCGCGCGTGATGCGAGCTGGGGGGAAGATTTTGGGTGGGATTTTGCGTGATTTGAAGGAATATGTGAAGCCGGGAATGACGGGGAAAGAGGTGGATGCTTGGGTGCGGGCGGAAACTGAGAAACGGGGGGCGAAGGTGGCTTATGACTACCTGGAGGAGGATTTTCCGGGGGCGATTTGTATTTCGGTGAACGACGAGATTGTACATGGGACGCCGACGGATTACGTTTTTGAGGAGGGGGATAAGGTGTCGTTTGATATGGATTTACTATATCAGGAGTATTATACTGATGCGGGGTTCACGATGTTGGTGGGCGGTAAGGGGTCGCCAGCGGTGAAACAGATGATAAAAACGGTGGAGCAGGCGCTCTGGGCGGGGATTGATAAGGTGGAACCGGGAGCGCGGATTGGCGATATTGGTTATGCGGTGGAGAAAGTGCTTCGGAAGGGGAAATTGGGGGTGATTGAGAATTACGTGGGGCATGGAATTGGGCGTGAGATGCATATGAAGCCGGAGGTGCCGAATTATGGGATTCGAGGAACGGGGTATAAGTTGAAGGTGGGGGATGCGATTTGTGTCGAGCCGATGGCGTGCTTGGGGAAGCCAGCGAATTACGTGGATCCGGAGAGTGGTTGGGCGGTGAAGTTGAAGGATGGGTCGATTGGGTGCTACTGTGAGCATACAATTCTGGTGACGGAAGACGGGTGTGAGGTATTGACGTTGCCGGAGTGATAGTGGTATAATACGCTTATGGATGAAATTTCACGCTACGCAGTAGGTCTTGACATCGGCACGAGCACGGTTCGGGCGGTGGTAGCGAGCGTGATGAAAGACGGTCGCCTCAATGTGATTGGTTCGGCGGAGGTGCCGAATAGTGGGATGCGGCGGGGGGCGGTGGTGAACTTGGCGGGACCGGCGCAGGCGATTGATCGAGTTTTGGGGGAAGTTGAACGGATGGGGGGATATGAGATTAATGCGGCGACGATTTCGATTAATGGGTCGCAGATTTTGTCAACACGAACAGAGGGGAAGATTGCGGCGGTGACGGCGAATCATGAGATTAATCAGGACGATTTGGCGCGGTTGACGTCGGTGGCGCTGGAGGGGGAAATCCCGGCGAATCAGGAAATTTTGGATGTGGTGCCGCTGCAGTATGTTCTGGATGGTCAGGCGGGGATTAAGGACCCGCTAGGGATGGTGGCGCTGAAAATTGAGATGCAGGCGAATGTGGTTTCGACGTTGGTTTCGACTTACGATAATTTGCGGAAGGCGTCGGAGTCGGCGAATGTGACGCCGGAGCGGGTGGTGCCGAGCGTGGTAGCTTCAGCGCGAGCGGTTTTGACCGAGAGGCAGATGGAGAACGGGGTAGCGGTGGTGGATATTGGTTCATCGACGACTGGGGTGGCGATTTATGAAGAAAGTGATTTGCAGTATGTCGGCGTGGTGCCGGTCGGTTCGAATAATATTACGAATGACCTGGCGGTGATGCTGGCGATTGACACAGAGGTGGCTGAGGAGATTAAACGGCGGTTTGCGACGGGGAGCTTTGGCGAGAACGAGGAACCGGTGGTGATTCGTTGGCGGGGGAAGGATTTGCATTTTGAGCGAGATCAGATTGATGAAGTAGTACAGGCGCGGCTGGATGAGATTTTGGAGCTGGTTCATAAGGAATTGAAGCGGGCGCGATATGAGCAGCGGTTGCCGGAGGGAGTGGTTTTGACTGGGGGCGGCGCGCGAATGCGAGATATTGATAAGTTTGTGCGAATGACGCTGGGAATGTCGGTGAAAATCGGTGCGCCGACGGGATTGTCTGGGCTAGTGGAGAAGATTCAGAAGCCGGAGTTCGCGGCGGCGGTGGGGTTGATGTTGACGTCGGCGGAAAATGAGGGGCGAGCAGCGGTGCCGAAGAAGGCGCATAAGAAGTCTGCGAAGAAATCGGGTGAAAAAGGCTCAGGGTTTTTGAAAAAGTTTTTTGGCAAGTTTTAAGATTATACCTTAGCGAGTAGGTGCAATACTTTTGTGAGCTGGTGAACCTTTCAAAAGACTTATTTGTGAGATGCTGTTGTCGTTTTCTCGTGTGAAATCTTTGAAATCCCTTCATTTCTGGGGAAGTTGTGCTATACTGAAAGAAGATATAAGTGGAGAAAAATATGCCTGAGATTAAGCCAACAGAGGTAGAAAGTTCAGCAAGCATTAAGGTTGTCGGTGTAGGTGGCGCGGGCGGTTCAGCGGTGGACCGAATGAAAGAAATCGGTCTGTCCGGGGTGGAATTTGTGGCGGTGAATACGGATGCGCAAGCCCTGCATCATTCTTCGGCAGATGTGAAGGTACATATTGGTAAGGGTTTGGGCGCAGGTGGTGATCCAGAAAAAGGTCGTGAAGCGGCAGAAAATGGTCGCGAAGCGATTGGAAAGTCGCTTGAGGGCGCGGACATGGTGTTTATTACGCTGGGGGCTGGCGGCGGGACGGGTTCTGGAGCTGGTCCAATCGTAGCGGAAGAATCGAAGGGTCGTGATATTTTGACCGTGGGCGTAGCGACAAAGCCGTTCACTTTTGAAGGCGCGAAACGCCGCGAGAATGCAGAGAAGGCGATCGACGCCCTTTCGCAGCGGGTAGACGCTCTGATTACGATCCCGAATGACCGACTTTTGCAGACGATTGACCCGCGGACGCCGCTGACGGAAACCTTTAAGATTGCGGATGACGTCTTGCGTCAGGGGGTGCAGGGAATTTCTGAATTGATTACCGAGCACTCTTTGATTAATCTCGACTTTGCGGATGTGAAGGCGATTATGAAGAACGCAGGGTCGGCTTTGATGGGAATTGGTCGTGCTTCGGGCGACAATCGGGCAACTTTGGCAGCGCAGCAGGCGATTGAGTCGCCACTGATTGAGGTGAAGATTGACGGGGCGCGTGGCGTGCTGTTTTCGGTCGCTGGCGGCTACGATATGGCAATGAGCGAGATTCAGGAAGCAGCTGAGATTATTACTGGAGCAGTGTCGCCGGATGCGAATATTATCTTTGGGGCTTCGATTCGTCCAGAGCTTGAGGATGAGATGGTAGTGACGGTGGTAGCGACGGGTTTTGATTCGGAATACTATCGTAAACTCGATATGGAGCGGGCTAGCATGGAGCCGGTGAGTAGTATGAGCACGGCGACGGTGGGAAGTCTGGCTTCTTCGATGGATACGGAAGACCGAGGCGTTGAATATCGTCCCGTGAATCGAGTAAGTAATTTTGGCAGTTCGTCCTATAATAATGCCTCTTCGGATATGGGCGGGCGGATTGAGACGGTTCGGGATGAACGTGCGCCGATGGCGACGTCGACCTCAGAATCGCGCTTTGGGGCTTCTTCGGATTCACGGTTTAACGCTTCTGATTCAAGGTTTGGTGCGGAGCCAGCGAAAGATACGGGTGCAACAGATTTTACGGCGGAAAATCGCTCGAATATGTGGGATTCGATTCATAATAATGATCAGGAAGATGATTTGGATGTGCCACCAACTTTGCGTGATCGCTTGCGCGGTAAGAATCGGGAGTAGGGATGGCGACTTTGCCGAAAATCGGCGATAGTAAAGTTTTGGAGAGCCGTGAGGCGGACGATGGGACGACAATTCGGCGACGGCGAGTGAGCCCGGATGGACACCGGTTTACGACTTATGAGCGGATTGAGTTGCCGCAGTTGATTGTGGTGAAGCGGAGTGGCAATCGGGAGATTTTTGATCGAGATAAATTAATTACGTCAGTGAAGCGGAGTGTGGGGAAGTTTTTGGACTCCGAACTGGAGATTGAAGGCGTGGTCGATCAGGTGGTGGAGCTACTTCGGGCGGAGAATGATGAGCAAGTGACTTCGCAGCAGATTGGTGATGCAGTGCTGGATGTTTTGGTGGAGCGGAATGAGGTGGCATATGTGCGGTTTGCGAGCGTGTTTCTGGATTTCAAGACTTTAGCGGATTTTGAGGGGATTTTGAAGCAACGAAGAAGTGCAAAGAAATGAACTTGTTCCGTGCGAACGTTGGATATTTGGTTAACAGGGGCGAGATGGTGGTAGCTGAGGTTTTATAAGCGGTTTTATGGGTATAAAAGGAGGTAAAAGATGAGGGTGGTTTGCGTGTGGCGAAGGGAAAGTGATTATGGGCGCACGGTTGAGGAATGGATTACGGAGTTTGAGCGTCGGACCGGGCGGGAAATTGAGAGTCTCGATCCAGACACGAAGGACGGGGAGAGTTTTTGTCTGGCGTATGATGTAGTGGAATACCCGACGATTTTGGCACTGGGGGACGACGGTGCGGTTTTGGCGAGCTGGCGGGGGCAGATGCTGCCGCTGTTTGACGAGGTGAGCTACTGGGTGTAGTGGTTTCGTTTGTGGTTTGGCGGAACGGTTGTGTTTTTGGGGCCGTGCAATAGAGAAATTTGGGGCTGCGCGGCATAGGAAAGGCCCCTGTGCTGGCTGCACAGGGGCTTGCGGGGAAGAGAAGATTATTGGGCAGTGGTTTTGAGGAAGTTGCTGAGGGGGATCATGTTTTTGAGTAGCTGGATCCGGTCGGCTTCGCTGTGGTCGAGGGCAACGGGGACATAAGGGTCATACTGCTCCTTGGTTGCGGGGTTGTAGAGCTGGTAGACGGGGCCGTCTGCGAAGGCGCCACGGTGGACGAATTGGATTTTTGTGCCGGGTTGGAGGATGCGGGCGATGAGGTGTTTGCGGTGTTGGGAGGGAAATCCGCCGAAATGGTAGTCATCGGTTTGGACGGAGCCAACATGGGCTTTGACGATATCGCCGTGGACGTAAACGCCCTGCGGCAGGATACCCAAAGACTGGATTTTGACCCAGATGAGGCAACCATTGCCGTTTGTGATTGCAGTGCGCTCGTCATCGTCGTTGTAGCGGTAGGCCTGGAGGGCGAACTGCTGCGGGAAGCAGGCGTCGATGCCGGTTTCCGCCATGCGGCGGAGCTTGGCGCAAGAAACGCCCTGACCGATGATGACGGCGAGGTTGCGCTTTTTCGCGCTGTGACAACCGGCGTGTTCCGGCGAGAGGATGGTTGGCGCGTTGGCGTGACCATCGGCAGAGTTGACCAGGTGATTATAATGGGGGGGGTCGGTTTTTTCGCGAGGTTCATGGTTCACTTCTCCTTTTGAAGGTGCGATGAGCGCTTGACCGGGCTCGTCGCGGCGGTTTTTTGGGCTTCCGGGACGTGTAAGGGCAGAGGTCCGGGATTTGACTGGAACCTGCTAGGCTTTGGCTAGGGCTCACCTAGGTGCACCTAGATTTTCCCAGGATTTAGATTGCCGCAAAAACCGTCGGGGGATAAAGTTTGCCCCGATATTTCTATTGTAGCACACTTTTTCTAAAAAGTCAATATGCGGTTATGTTTTGTCAGGGGTTGGCAGGGAAGGGAAGATGTGATATACTTGGGTTAGAGCGTTTGAGCGGTAATCAGCCGCGAGCTGGCGAAAGAAAAAGTTTTAGCTTTGAATGCTCTTCGCGTCTGAAGCGACGCGAAGAGCAGCGGGGCTAGAGGTTGATTAGAATCGCTCGTGAGTCTGCGTGAATGATGAAATAAGTGCTTTTTACGAGATTGCTGGGATTCGTGATGCGAATGTACGCACGCGCGATTGGCGATTATAAGGCTGAAAGTGGCTGGACCGAGGAAAGAATTTCGTGAGAGAGAAGTTAGATGGTACCGCCCGCTGGGGTTCTAACGGCAAGATAAAGTAATTTGCCGTGGAACGGCGGGAGTTTTTATGAAGTATAAGGCAGGAAGTCGACGCAGGGCGGTGGAATATGAGAAGGCGCTGGTTGACTGGTGGAAAAAGAACAAGACTTTTGAGAAGTCGGTAGAACAGAGGCCGATTGATGAGTCGTATGTGTTTTATGACGGGCCGCCATTTATTACGGGGATGCCGCATCATGGGACTCTGCTTAGTTCAATCGTGAAGGATGCGGTGCCGCGGTTCTGGACGATGCGGGGGAAGCGAGTGGAGCGGCGCTGGGGATGGGACTGTCATGGTTTGCCGGCGGAGAATTTCGTGGAGAAACAGCTGGGGATTACGGACCGGCGAGAAATTGGGACGAAGTGGTCGCTGGAGGATTATATCTTGAAGGCGCGCGAGTCGATGGTGGCAAATTCGGAGACTTGGGAGGGGACGATTGATCGGATTGGGCGCTGGGTGGATTTCAAGGGGGCGTATCGGACGATGGATAAGAATTTTATGGAGAGCGTGTGGTGGGCGTTTAAGACATTGTACACGGCGGGGAAGATCTATGAGGGGGCGAAGGTCTTGATGTATGACACGAAGTTTGCGACGCCGGTGTCGAAGTCAGAGGTGACGATGGATAACGATGCTTATCAGACGGTGACGGATCCTTCGGCATATGTGAAGTTTAAGCTGAAAGATGATGAGGCTTATGTTTTGGCGTGGACGACGACGCCGTGGACACTGGCGGGGAATATGGCGCTGGCGGTGAATCCGGAGCTCGAGTATGCGCGGTATGAATTGCCGGATGGGCGGAAGTTCATCACGGGAGTGAAGTATGGTGCGGAGAAGGAGGGCTGGAAGGAGCTGGAACGGTTTAACGGATCGGAGCTGGTGGGGCGAGCGTATGAGCCGCTGTTCCTCGGAGAGACGGGGCAGAAGTTGGTTGACTGGCAGAAGTTCGAGAAGAATTATTATCCGGCGGAGGCGGAAAATGTGCATAAGGTTTGGGGGGCGGAGTTCGTGTCGGATGTGGATGGGACGGGGATTGTGCATATTGCGCCGGCGTATGGTGAGGATGACTATAATCTCGGGCGCGAGAATAAAGTGCCGTGTGTGGATGTTTTGGATGAATATGGGTGTTATCTGCCGGGGGCGGATGAGGGGCTGAAAGCGGCTGGCGTGCGGCCAAACGAGGAAGGGCAGATTCAGATTTGGGAAGCGAATAAGTTTATCGCGAAGTGCTTGGAAGCGGCAGGACCGATTGAGGAAATTGAATATATTAAGCACGAATATCCGTTCAACCCGCGTTCGAAACAGAGGATTATGTACCGGGCGTTCCCGAGTTGGTTCTTTGACATTCAGGGGTCGAAGCCGTTGATGATTGCGCAAAATGAGAATATCAACTGGTTTCCGGCGTATTTGAAGCACGGGCGGTTTGAGAAGAATATTGAGCAGGCGCCGGATTGGAATTTGTCGCGCGATCGGTTCTGGGCGACGGCGATGCCGGTCTGGAAGGGGGATAAGGGGGCGGTGAAGGTGGTGGGCTCGTATGCGGAATTGAAGGAACTCTCGGGGGTGGAGCTGGAGGATTATCACCGGCCGTGGGTGGATGAGGTTGAATTTGATGCGGTGGTTGATGATGCGACTGGAGAAGTTTCGCCTGTTGCGAAGCCGGTGAGTGCGGGGTATCACATCGAGCATTTCAAACGGACCCCGAAGGTGTTGGATTGTTGGTTTGAGAGTGGGTCGATGCCGTTTGCGCAGTTGCACTATCCGTTCGAGAACAAGGAGAAGTTTGAGCGGAATTACCCGGCGGATTTCATCGTGGAATATGTGGGACAAGTTCGGGCGTGGTTCTATTATGTCCACGCGGTAAACACTGCGCTCGCGGAGGTGGGCGGATTTGGCCCTGAGGCGCAGGCTCGGGCAGAGAAAAATGCTTTCAAGAATGTGATTACGACAGGGACGCTGGCAGGGAACGATGGTCGAAAGATGTCGAAGTCGCTGGGGAATTACACGGATCCGAATGTTTTGATGGATCAGTATTCGGCGGATGCGTTGAGGTTTTTGTTGCTATCGTCGCCGGTGCTTTCGGGGGAGGATTTCGCGCTGACGGATAAAGATGTTTCGGATGTGCAGCGGAAGCTCGCGATGATTTGGAATGTTTATGATTTCTTCGTGACCTATGCCTCGGTTGATAATTGGGAGTGTCCAGAGCTGCCAGGGAACTGGGGCAAGGATTTGAAAAATCCGCTAGATATTTGGATTATTGCAAGATTACATCAGCTGAAGAAAGAGGTGGTCCAAGGGATGGAGGAATATAATATCCCGAAAGCGCTCTCGGGAGTGTTGCCGTTTGTGGATGATTTGTCGAACTGGTTTGTGCGGCGCTCGCGTCGGCGTTTCTGGAAGTCGGAGGATGACGACGATAAAGCGGAGGCGTATTGGACACTTTGGAAAGTTTTGACGAATTTGGCGCGGGTGATGGCGCCGTTTACGCCGTTTCTTGCGGAGGAATTATGGCAGAATTTGGTGGGAGACTGGACGTCGGAGAATAGCGTGCATTTGCAGAGCTTCCCGACGAACGCCGAAGTAGACGAGGTGGCGCAGGAAGTTTTGGACGAGATGGCGCGGGTGCGTAAAGTGATTAATGACGGTTTGGCGCTTCGGATGCGGAAATCTGATACCGAGGAGCAGATGAAGGTGCGGCAGCCGCTGGCGCGGTTGGCGTATGCGGGGGAGCGCTTACCGGAGTGGGGTGAGGAAATCGTGCGCGATGAGGTGAATGTGAAAGAGGTAGAGGCTATTGATGATGCGGCGGCGGGTTCTTCGGACGCTGTGTCGGCTGGTGCTTCTTTGGAGGAGGTTTCTGGTGAGGTTGATGGCTTGGCGGTGGGGGAGATTGACGGTCTGGTAGCGGGGGAAGGAGTGTGGCTGGATAAGCGTTTGACCGAGGAATTGAAGCGAGAAGGGTTCGTCCGAGAGCTGATTCGGGCGGTGCAGAGCGCGCGCAAGAAGGCAGGTTTGATGGTGGACGACCGGATTAGGTTGAGCGTGAGCTGTGCGGTGCCGGAAGAGTGGACTGCGACTTTGAAAGCAGAAGTGCTGGCAGAGGAACTGGGGGCGGCTGGACTAGATGAGGAGGCTGGCGTTTCGGCTGATTCCTCGGATACGGCGCCGGCTAGTGCGGGGATGAAGAATTATGCCTATGACGAGATAGCGAAGGTGAACGGGGAGAATGTGACGATTTCACTAGAGAAGGCGTAAGGGGTGAGTTGGTGGTTTTTGGGTTGACGAGGTTGCAGGATAGTCTGAGCGACCAGTGCTGATTAGGGGTGGTTGGGGCGTATATTGGCGGCTGGACGATTTGACCCTTTTAACATACGTGTTATAATCGGTGAGAGGGGCTGTTTTTGGTATTTAGTTTCTTGTTGATGGTGAATACTATAATGGCTCGTAGGTACATTAAACAAAATTAGGTTAGCTAATAACGAAATGGGGGTATTCATGAAGACTTTAGTTAAAGTGGTTTGGTATCTGGATGCGGCTTTGTTTGGCTGTGTCGGCTGGTTGGTTTTCTGTGTTTGCGGAGTGGCTTATATGCTAATGGACGGGGTAGCGATGCAGCGTGATGATTGGTTGTTCTTTGGCCTGTGCGGATTTGTGGCTGCGTTTGTGCTGATCTGTGTTTGGTTGGTGCATCGTTATCAGTGGATACGGATGTTGCGGATACTAGGACGTTATTATGGTGCTAGTGTGGCGGAATCTTACGATGACAATTACTCTACCTTAGCATGGTTTTCTGTCATTATGGTCCTTGAGACTGTAGCTATGTCTCCCTCATGGGTGAATACTCCGGAGGAGCTAGAACAACTAAGATATGCCGTGTGTATGACGTTGCTATGGGCGGGCGTTATTGGTATTTTTGTTAAGTCTCTGGGAGCTATGCTGGTGAAGTGGCTATTGAGAACGGAAGCTGACTAACGACTGTTGTATGAATGCGGGATGCAGGATGTTCTTGTCGGGTAATAGTTTTATTGCACTGTTGAACACAAATTGCCGTTGGGTGTGACTGAGTTTTGTTTAATGTGGAACTTTTTGGTTTGTTGGTCGTTTTGATTGTGGGCTGACAAGCAAACGGGGCGCCTTCGGGCGCTCCGTATTTTATAGTAGTTTCTGGTTGCGCATATAGCACTTATGGCTGTAATGATTTTTGGAGATTTTTTGCTAACATTTTACAGGGGTAGGGAATCAGAAAATTGCGCTTTTAGCAAAAAACAAGCATAAAAAGTATTGACTTTTTCGGGCGGGTGTGCTATCATTAGGACAGTTAGATAATAAACAAAAACATCTAACAAACATAAAAATAACATAATCGTTCAACAAAGTAAAATCTGACGAAATGGAGGACGAGAAAATAAACAAAAACGGTTGAGCTTGAAAATATAGCGAGACTAGAAAAGGAAAAATATGAGTGAAAAAATCAACTTTAATATGAAAGGAGAAACTGATGTAAAGGATGGCGAAACCATCCTCAAGAAAACGAATATTGTAGACATGGATCAGGCTGAAATTAAGCACGCTGGTGAAGGTGATTGGGACGATTTCGAGGCGTTTGGGTCATCAAATAAGAGGGAAGGAGAATATGTGGCTCCGCCAGAAGAAGGCACCAATCTTGATGAAGTTTTGAAGCGCGCGAAAGCTAGCCATGTTGGACGAAAAATCTTGAGCTTGAAAAGTTTACGGATGGCGGCTTAAGGGCTGCCTAGAAATACAAGCTTAATTATTATAAATTTGATGGAGAGATTGTATAGATTGGAGTTCTGAAATAAGTTTTACAAGTATAAGAGGATTTAGGTATAAGATAAAGATGAGTTAAAACCCGAACACGCGTTCGGGTTTTTGCTGGGTTGTGGTTGCGGAGGGGGGAGAATGTTTTATGGTTATGCTTGTATTGGACTTGTTTTGGACACAGAAAAGAGCATAAAAAGTTTGACGGCGGAAAGCGTTAGTGTTAAACTGGAAAGAAGAGAAAAGTCATGTAGAAAGGTATAAAAATGCCAGAAACAAAATTGAACGACGAGAAGGTGCTCAGGATGTTTGTTGACAGACTGATCGCGGAGAAGGGTGGTGAGTCGCTTGAAGCAAAACAAAAAGAGACCTTGCAGGGGGAGCTGCTGGAAGAGCTGGATGAGCGGATACAGCAGGCGATGGTGCGGGCTTTGCCGGACGCGAAGCTGATGGAACTGGAGAAGTTGTTGGACGCGGAGGCGCCGGATGAGGAGATTGAGAGCTTCTTTTCTGGGGCGGGCGTCGATTTTAATCCGGCGCTGAAAAAGGTCATGAGCGACTTTCAGAATGATTATTTTACGGATAAGGTTAAGGTGTCAGTGAAGACGAAGTGGACGGCGAAGCCGGCTGAAGTGAGCAAGACTACAGCTCCGGCAGCAGCTTCAGAGACTGCGGCTTCGGAAGGGGCGGCTGCTCCTGTGGCTCCGGCTGCGGTTCCAGAGGCTGCGGCTCCGGTTGCAGCGGTTCCAGCTGCAGATGCTCCTTCGGCTGCAGCGTCGGCTACTATTGCGACTCCGGCAGTGGCAGCTCAGGTTCCGGTTCAGCAGGTCACACAACAGGCTACGCAGGGTCAGCCGACGCAGGGAACGACCTCGGCGGTGCCTGGGCAGTCGAATGTTGAGGGAGCAGCGCAAGCGAGCCAGCCGGTCGTGATGGTGGCGGCGCAGGGGGGTGCGGCTAATCCGGCGGCTGAGGGAATGGTCGATGTGGCTTCAGGGGTTCCGGCAAGTAGCCCGGCTCCGGCAAGCGGTTTGGCTCCGGCGGGGGAACCGGCATTGCAGGCAGCGCCGAATTTGATGGATGCTTTGAACACGGCAACGGCGAATTTGAACGCGGCGGCGGCGAGTATGGGGGCGACGCAAGTAAATCCAGCGGAAGCAAACACGGAGGCGATACAGGTAAATCCAGCGGTAGGGCAGGTAGCTCCGGCAGCGAGTCAGGCGGCTGGCGCGGCGCAGGTAAACCCGACAACGCCGACGGTGGGGATGACACAGGCGAGTGTGGCGCAGGTAAATCCTGCGGCGAACGGGAGTGAGGTAAATCCTGGAATGAATATGGGTGAGGCGACAAATAATACTGGTAATGTCGAGATGACGGGAAAGGAGGCGTAAGATGGCAGGAGAAACTTTGAGACCGACGGGGAGCACGAACGAAGCGTGGGAACACCTGGGGGATTCGCCGGAGGGGCGTGGCGGGCGGAGCCCGGAGCAACAGGAAAAACTCGAGAAGCAACTTGGACAGAGGGCGCTTAGCTCGACGGAGAAGCCGAGGACGGAAGGTGCGCGCGTAGAAGTTATTGACGAGGAGCAGGCGGCGCGGGCGCAGGAACTGAAAAATCAGATTAAACAGTTTGAGCATAATAAGCAGAATGCGCAGGATATGCTGGCGGCGTTGGAACGCAAGAAACCCGAAGGTGCAAAAAAGCGTGAGCAGACGGAAAACCGGATTCGGAATGCAAAGGCGGCGATTGCTCGGCATGATAAGAAATTGGCGGAGCTGCGCGGGGAGTTGGCGCACCTGACGACAGGTGAGGGGGCGCCGGAGTTAACTGTGATTGAAGGCGGAGGCGAGGGGGGAGACGCGGGTGCACCAGAGTTGACTGTGATTGAAGGCGGTCGGGCGAATGGGGGACGGGATTATTCTGAACAAGACGATGGCCAGATGGTGATGGCTGGGTTTGAACAAAGTCCGGCGGCTGACGTTAGTGGGGGGGGGTTGGCTTCTGGTGAGGGTGTGTCAATGAGTACTGGTGAAGAGGGGGAGAGTGCCGAAGGGCTTGAGGCGGCGACGGATCGGAATGGGGAGCCGGCATATTCGCAGGAGACGATTGCGCGGCGGCAAGCGATGGGATTGGAGGGAGATCCAGCGGAAGAAGAGCGGCAGGCGGCGCTGGAGAAGGCGCGCAATGAAGGCTATGTGTTGGCGCAGCAGGAAATGAAAAATATCCTTCAGGGGCGGACGCCGGAAGAGGCGATTGATGCGATGTCGAAGGATGCGGCGCACGTGATTCAGGAATTGAACCAGATGTCGCGGGCGTATTATTTTGATGAGGGGATGCGGGCGAGCCATGAGCGACGAGAAGAGGAAGCGCGGAAGGATTTGGAGTCGCTGGTGCGGCGGATTCAGATGGTGCAGGCGATGGTGGGGGCGGCGGCGCCGGTGGAGTTGCCTTCGTTGATTTCTGATGAGGGAATATTGAATGGGGAAACTGGCGAGCCAGAGATGCCAGAGGGGAATTATGAAGATAATGAATTCCTGAATGGCGGAGGTGCGGCGGAACTCGATACGATGGAGCCGACGGGGAACGCGGTTTTGTTGGCGAAGGCCGAGGAAATGGCAAATTTGCTGGGCGATCCGAGCATTCTTGAGCGCGCGAAAGCGAAGCTGGAGGGGAATGGGGAGTTTGATGAGAGCGCTTATGACAGAGTGATTGAGTTCGGTTCGAAGCAGTTTGAAGCGGAGCAGGCGGCGAAGAAATCTGGCGTGGGGAATGCAGAAGCAGCGGATGTTGCGGCTGAAGTTTATGAAAATGCCGAGGCGCGCGAAGAGGCGAATAATCGGGTGGGGAACAAGTTGAAGAAGCGCAAAGGACTGTGGCGGCGGATTAAAGCAGGGGCGCTGGCGGCGATTTTGTCGATCAGTATGATTTGTTCGTTGGCTGGGTGTAGTAAACAGGAGGCTGAGGCGCTGACGTTGAGTGAGGGGACGGAGCCAGCTTATGAGTTCGTAGTGGACGGAGAAGAGGCTGGAACCGACGGGGAGGTTATGGAAGAGGGGTGGGAGACGCTCTGGAACGGCGTGCGCCAAAACCGCGAAGATTTTCAT
>CANAUU010000010.1 GCA_947364965.1 uncultured Candidatus Saccharibacteria bacterium
TCTGGAGTGGAAGTGGTGCCGGTGAGTTTGAGATATCAGGGGAGCGACGCGGTGGTTCTATCGGTTTTGTATAATATCGAGAAGTCGATTCGGGAGTTTGGTATTACGGTGGCGACGGTAGAATGGAATAGCGCAGGGTTGAGTTTGAATGCGCAGGCGAATGCTTATTATCTGGGGTCGATAATGGAAGTTGAGGGGGAGACGACGGTGCGAGCGAAGGGGTCGAAGCCGACGACTTCGGCTGGGGTGCGAAGTTTGACGAATGCGAGCGGGGCAGCGCAGAATTTGAGGAACGAATAGGATGAGAAGTTTGAGGTTGCTAGAGGTTCGAGGTTTATTGGGGGAGCTTCATGGGCTATTGGAGGAGGAAAGGTGAAACAGTCGGATATATTTAGTTTGATTTTGATTGCAAGCGTGGGGACGTTGGCGGCGTTTTTCGTTTGTCAATCGCTGATGGGAAATCCAAACGACGCGTCGGTGAAGTTTAAGGCTTTGGCGAAGCCGATTGATAGCGCGTTGGTGGCGCCGGATCCAGAGGTGTTTAATGGGGCGGCGATTAACCCGACGGTGGAAGTTTATGTGGGGGAGTGCGAGGACGTGGACCAGAATGGGATTTTGGATGCGGCGGAGTTGGAAGCTTGCACGACGGTGGAGGAAGAGCCAGAAGAGAACGAAGAAGAGGGCGGCGAGCAAGGGGTGGAGGGCGAGTAGATGGCGCTGCTGACGAAAGAAGGCTTGGACCGAGTGATTGAGCTCCTCGTAAGTGAGGGGTTGGCGGATCCAGCGGAAGTGCAGCGAGTACAGAAGGAGGTTGTGCAGACGAAGCGGCCGCTGATGGAAGCTTTGGCGGCGCAGGGGGTGGTGACGAATGAAATGATTGCGCACGCAACGGCGGTGGTGATGGGGGTGCCGTATGTGGACTTGAAGAATGTGGAGATGGATCAGGCAGTGTTTACGTTGCTGCCGCTGGAGGTGGCGGAGCGGTCGATGGTGGTGCCACTCGGGGAATCAAATGGGCAGCTAGTGGTAGCGATGCTGGATGTGGGGAACATCCAGACGGTGGACTATTTGTCGACTTTTACGGGGAAGTCGGTGCGGGCGGTGATGTCGTCGAGCGACGGGATTCAGGCGGTTTTGAAGCAATATAAGGGGGACTTCACGGGCGTCGAGCAGGCGGTGAAGGTGACAAAGCAGGAAGTCGCGCAGGCGCAGGCTTCGAGCAATGTAAAGACAATTACGCAGGATTCGCCGATTTCAAAGGCTTTGACGTCGATTTTGGAATTTGCGGTGAAGTCGAAGGCGTCGGATGTACATATTGAACCATTGGAGAATAGCTTGATTATTCGGTGCCGGATTGATGGGGTACTCCGGAAAGTGATGGAGTTGCCGAAGGCGATTGAGCCGGCGTTGGTTTCGAGGATTAAGATTTTGTCGAATTTGAAGATTGACGAGCACCGGATTCCGCAGGACGGTCAGTTTGCGGTGGCGGTGGGGGACAAGGAAGTGGATCTTCGTATTGCGATTTCGCCGGTGGTGTGGGGAGAGCAGGTGGTGATTCGTCTTCTTGATAAGACGGGGACGTCGATGGATATTGAGAGTATGGGGATGACGGGGCGGGCGCTTCGGACAGTGCTGAAGGGGATTTCGCGACCGAATGGAATGATTCTGACGTCAGGACCGACGGGTTCGGGTAAGTCGACGACTTTGTATGCTTTGATTGCGCGGATTAAGTCGGAGAAGATTAATATTGTGACGCTGGAGGACCCGGTTGAGTATAAGATGGATGGGGTGAACCAGATTCAGGTGAACACGGATGCGGGATTGACGTTTGCGTCGGGGCTCCGGTCGATTTTGCGCCAGGACCCGGATGTGGTGATGGTGGGGGAGATTCGCGATTCGGAAACGGCGAATTTGGCGGTGCAGGCGTCGTTGACAGGACATTTGGTATTTTCGACGCTACATACGAACTCGGCGGCGGGGATTTTGCCGCGCCTTCTCGATATGGGTATTGAGCCGTTTCTCTTGGCGTCGACTTTGAACACGGTGATTGGGCAGAGGTTGGTGCGAAGGGTGGCGACGAAGCGAACTTCTTATCAGAGTAGCGAGATGGAAACGCAGGAGATTAATGGGGTGGTGGGGGATTTGCTGCCGCAATCGCAAGAAGAAGTGGCGACGACGAGTGAAGACCTGGGCTATAAGGGGTTGCCGGTGGCGAATGAGAATGGTTATACGTTGGTGAAGGGGATCGAGGATCAGGATGCGCCGGGTGGATATGCGGGGCGAGCGGGGCTTTATGAGGCGATTGATGTGGATGAGGATATCCAGAAGTTGATTATTTCGCACGCGACGTCGGCGGAGGTGATGCGAGTGGCGAAGGAGAAGGGAACGGTGACGATGCGGCAAGATGGGATATTGAAGGCGCTATCGGGGATTACGACACTTGATGAAGTAAATCGGGTGGCAAGTGATTTGGCGTAAGCCTTTTGGCGACGTAGGATAAATTTGTATGTTTTCGAGGCGCGTCGACGACGCCCGTCGTTACGGGGTCGTCGCGCTCTTCCTCGCCGTAGCTCCGGATCCTCTCAAAATACATATTTATCCTACGTCGTCAGTAAGCCTCCCTGGTTTCTTAAATGGCTATGCGGATAGTTTGGTTAGAGAAGGTTTATTTCATTTTGAAGACGTTTGTGGTAAAATGGTGGCATGGAAAGTAGTGGGACGAATCAGACAGAGCAAAATAATGGGGCTGCGGTGGCTGGAGCTTCTGGGGCGGCGATGTCGCCGTTTGCGCCGGTGGATACGCCGGCGTTGGATCCGATGACGATGAATATGGGGGCTGGTGGGGCGGCTGGTTCGGCTGATAAGGTTGAGGGCGTCGCTACGGAGGCGAAACCTGCAGAGGTGCCGACTGATGTGAAGGGTGCTGAAGAGGGGAAGGCTGATGAAAGCGTGGCGGAGCAGAAGGCGACGGAACAGACAGCGCAGAATGCGCAGGCGGCGGTAGATACGATTGTGGCGGAAGTAGCGGCAGCGGGAGCGCCCTTGTCGACGGATGTGACGATTGAGGCGCTTTTGGAAGAGTGCGTGAAGCATGATGCGTCGGATTTGCACTTCCAGGTGGGTTTGCCGCCGATGCTTAGGCTTGATGGGGTGCTTCGACCGCTTACGACTTATCCGATTTTGACGGATGAGTTGGTGAAGAAATTGGTGTTCGCGACGTTGGATGAGGATCAGCAGAAGATTTTGATGAAGGATAAGGAGTTTGATTATTCTTTTGCGTTCGGTGATCTTGGGCGGTTCCGTGTGAACGCGTTCCATGAGAAGGGGAACTTGGCGGCGGCGTTTCGGTTGATTCCGAATAATATTAAGTCGATCGATGATCTAGGTATTCCGGCGGTCGTGGCGACGTTTACGGAGCGACCGCATGGGCTGGTGCTCGTGACTGGTCCGACGGGTTCGGGTAAGTCGACGACTTTGGCAGCGTTAATTGATAAAATTAATTCGGAAAAAGCAGTTCATATTATTACGATTGAGGATCCGATTGAATTTACGCATCATTCGAAGCGGGCGGTGATTGCGCAGCGGGAAGTGCATTATGATACGTATAGCTTCGCAGCGGCACTTCGATCGATTCTGCGTGAAGACCCGGACGTGGTGCTGATTGGTGAGATGCGTGATTTAGAGACGATTCAGGCGGCGTTGACGGTGGCGGAGACGGGGCACTTGGTGTTCGCGACGCTACATACGAACTCGGCGGCGCAGTCGATTGACCGTATTATTGACGTGTTTCCGGCGCATCAACAGCCACAGATTCGGTCGCAGCTGGCGAATGTTCTCACGGGGATTTGTTCGCAGCGGTTGGTGCCGAAAATTGATGGCGGACGAATTGCGGTGACAGAAATTTTGGTCGCGAACTCGGCGGTTAGGGCGATTATTCGGGAGGGAAAGACGCATCAGCTAGACATGGCGATTCAGACGGGGGTGGATCAGGGAATGCAGACGATGGATCGGGAATTGGCGCGATTAGTTAAGGCGGGGACGATTAGTTTCGATGCGGGGCATGAATATGCGGTGGATACGGCGGAGTTTGAGAGGCTAGCGCGGGGCGCGTAAAGTTCGGAATTAGAGGAATAGGATGCGGCGATATAACTATAAAGCGAAAGATCGAAAGACGGGGCGGGTAGTCACCGGGAGTGTGCAGGCGGAAAGCGAGCAGGCGGCGGGACGAATTTTGGTGGATCAAGGTTATATTCCGCAGAAGGTGCACGCGGAAGATGATGGGCTTTTGGCGAAGTTGAACAGTAAGGTTTCGACGAAGGCGCGGATTGCGTTCACGAGGCAGTTGGCGACGTTGGTGGGGGCGGGGCTGCCGCTTTCGAATAGTTTACACATGATTGCGGAAGAGACGGATGATAAGCCGACGAAGGCGATGGTTGAGGAGATTGCGGCGCAAGTCGAGGCGGGACGGACACTACATGATGCGTTTGCGAAACATCCCGAAGTATTCAATAAGGTTTATTTGTCTTTGATTGCGGCGGGTGAGGCGTCGGGTACGCTTGACGTTTCCTTGGCGCGGCTCGCGAAGCAGCAGGAAAAAGACGCGAATATGATTTCAAAGATTCGCGGGGCAATGACTTATCCGATTATCGTGCTTATAGTTATTATCATAGTGATCGCATTCATGATGATCCAGGTGGTGCCGCAGGTGGAGAATTTGTATAATGATCTAGGAGAGCCGTTGCCTGGGATGACGCAGGTAATGGTGAATATCTCGAATTTCGTGGTGGGGTATTGGTGGATGATTCTGCTAATTATCGGGTTTTTGGTATGGTTTTTCATTCAGTTTAAGCGGACGGAGATGGGCGGAAAAGCGTGGGCGAAGTTCAAAATGAATGTGCCGCTGTTCAAGGGTTTGTTCCTGCGGCTTTATAACGCGCGGTTCGCGCGGACGGCACAGATGTTGCTATCGGCAGGCGTGCCGATGCTGGAAGCGATGGGGATTGCGGGGGAGGCGGTGAACAATATTGTGTTCGAGGATCAGATTGTGCAGGCGTCGACGATGGTGAGGAGCGGGAAGCCGCTTTCGGTGGCGCTGAAAGGTAGGGAATATATCTTGCCACTTTTGCCACAGATGGCAGCGACGGGGGAGCAGTCTGGTAAAATTGATGAGATGCTGGGGCGGGCGGCGCAGGTTTATGAAGATGAGTTGGATGAGCGGATTGCGGCGATTTCGACGATGATTGAGCCGATTTTGATGGTGATTATGGCGCTGATGGCGGGATTTATCGTGATGGCGATTTTGTTCCCGATTTACTCGTTGGTGAGTAAGGTCTCGGCATAAGTATTTTGGCTTGTTTTGCAAATATTTATTTTTTTGAGGCGCGTCGTCAGCGCCCGCCGTCGCGGGGCCGACGCGCTCGTCCTCCTCGTAAGTCCGGATCCTCTCAAAAAGAAATATTTACAGAACAGACCCATAAATCTTATGCGTAATATTTTTTGTTATGGAAAAGTCTGGTGCTTTGAAAATAGTTATGGTATAATGATGGTAAAGTAGCCTTTTTAAAGCAGAAAGGAAAATAAAATGGCAACAACAAAAAAACGAGCGACAGCATCACGCAAGAAAGCGATGATTGTTGACGAGGGGGCAAAGGGCGGGTTTACGATTATTGAGGTGGTCTTGGTCCTCGCTATTGCGGGTTTGATTTTCTTGATGGTGTTCTTGGCGTTGCCAGCGCTTCAGCGGAGTCAGAGGGATTCGCAGCGTCAGCGTGATGTCGGTATGTTGACAGCGAAGGTGCAGAGCTATCAACAAAATAATAACGGGCGTTTGCCGGTTGATGGTAGCACTCCGTCGCAGAAAGATGCGGACGAGATTGAGTTGAATGAGGGTTGGCCGTGCGATAATTCGACAACAGGTAGTAATTCGGCGGTATGTTTCATTCGTAATTATATGAATGGTGCGACGAGCAAGATAAATGAGTGGATTGATCCATCTGGCTCCTCTTATGGTCTTAATATTTCTTCGATGCCAAAGGGCGGAACGAAACAGCTAGGAAATAGCGATTACGATGACCATATAGTTTATCTAATTAAGCATGCGCGTTGTGATGGTGAACAAGCAATTTATTCGGAAAACGCTCGTGACTTTGCGGTGATGTATAAGCTTGAAGGTGCTGGTACTTACTGCGAATAGTTTGGTCTAAGGATTTAGGAAAGTGGTTCCTTGTGAGCCACTTTTTGTGAGAGCGGTTGGCTTTGAGCTTGAGATTGCGGGTGAAGTTGCTGCGGGTTTTAGAGGTTTTGGCTTGCGGGTGGAAGTTGTTGTGGTATGATAGAAATATATGACGGATACGATGATTGAAGCGATGCTTCTTGTGATGATGTTTATGCTGGGGGCGATTTTTGGGTCGTTTGCGTGTTGTCAAGCGTGGCGGTGGCATTATAAAGTTTATGGCAAGAAGGATCTTGGGCAATGGTCGGTTTGTTTGCATTGTAAGAAGCGGATTCATTGGTATGATAATATTCCGATTGTGTCGTGGCTGGTGCTTAGGGGGAAGTGTCGGAATTGCCATAAGAAGATTGGAGTAGCGGATTTCTTGTCGGAGATTGGACTGGCGGTGGCGTTTTTGATGCTGTCGTGGGCATATTTGTTGCCGATTGTTGAGAACTGGAATTTGCTCGCACGGAACCCGGCGGATTTGGCGGTGCAGCTGGCGATTTTTGTGATGACGTTGGTGATGCTGGTGGTTTTGACGGTGCTGGCGGTTTACGATGCGAAATGGGGGGAGTTGCCGGTTATTTTACTGATTATTGCGGTGTTGTTTGGGGCGATTATTGCGATTTTGAGAGTATATGCGGTAGAGATTGAAGGGGGGAATGTTTGGGCGGCGATTGGAAATGCGGCGGCGGGGGTGGGAATTCTAGCGGGGACGTGTTTCGTGATTTATAAGGCGTCGAAGGAGAAGCTGATGGGGGGAGGGGACTGGATTTTGGCGCTGGCTTTAGCTTTGGCGCTGGCGAATTGGTGGTTGGCGCTTTGGACAATTTTCTTGGCGAATTTGTTGGGTGATGTGATTGCGTTGCCGAGCGTGTTGAAGAAGAAGAGTCATGTGGTGCACTTCGGGCCGTATTTGGTGTCGGCGTTTGTGATTGTGTTGATTCTGGGGAACTGTTTGCCGCTGCTTTTGAGCCAGTTGTAGGGTTATTGGGATAGTTTTGAGGGTAATTCGCCTCTGTTGAAGGATGGTCGAACTTGTACGGCGCGGAGTAGTTGGGGTTAATCGGTATCGGAATGAAACTTCTCGTGGACTTCCTTCAAATGGGGGTCGGTGACGTGAGTGTAGATTTGGGTGGTGGAGATGTCGGCGTGGCCAAGCATTGTTTGGACGGAGCGAATGTCGGCGCCGTTCATGAGGAGATCGGTGGCAAAGCTGTGGCGGAGAGTGTGGGGGGAAACGTGCTTCGTGATGCCGGCTTTTTTGGCGTAGGATTGAACGATGCGTTCGATGGAGCGGGCGGTGAGGCGACGATAGTTGCCGGAGGTGTCGAGGGTGCCGAGGTTTTTGCTATTGTTGAGGAAGAGAGGTGCGAGGGAGTCGGCGCGGGCGTTTAGGTAATCCTGAACGCGTTCGGCGGCGGCTTTGGAAATGAAGATGGGACGATCCTTCTGGCCTTTGCCGCGGACGATGAATTCGCGGCGGTCGAGGTTGATGCTGTCGCGGTTGAGTTTGACGAGTTCGGAAACGCGGAGGCCGCCGGAGAAGAGGAGTTCGATGATGGCGCGGTCGCGGAGACCGGTTTCGGTGTCGAGGTCGATGGTGTCGAGGAGGTTTTCAACTTCGTCGTAATGGAGGAAGGTGACCTGCTTGCGGACGACGTGGGGGAGCTCGACGAGGGTGGGGTCGAGAGATTTGATGCCGCGTTTGGCGAGGTATTTGAGGAAGCCGCGGAGGGCGATGAGGTGATAGGATTGGGTGATGATTTCAAGGTTTTCGCCTTGTGCGTCGGTTTCGCGGTTGAGCTGGAGGCGGAACTTGCGGAGGAGCTCGGGGGTGATGTCGATGGGAAGGAGGTCGGAGAGATCTTCGTCGTCGCCCTTCACGACCCGGAGGTTGGGGGTTTCTTCGAGGATGGCCATAGAAATATCTCGGAAACGGAGGAGGTAGCGACGATAATTGTCGGCGGTTTTTTTGGAACGGCCTTGTTCGATTTCGAGGTGTTCGATGAAGTCGATGATGAGTTCGGTGAGGGGGGGCTGGTTCAGGACTTCGGGTTCAGTGATGACTTGGTTTGTATTGTCGGAAACGGATTGAGGGTTTACTGGTAGTATGACTGGCTGGGGTGTATTTTGGCTCGCGGCTGTTTGTTCTGGCGTATTTCGCGACTTTAGAGTATCCATAAGTAGATTATGACCTGTTTAAGAATGTTATTGGCTATGCTTGGTAATTTTCTGAAAATTTGCTAGTATGAAGGTAGGCGGCGACTTCTCTTGCTAAATACTAGTTATGCAGGAGAAAGGAGGTGCTGTTTATGGGATTTAACATCTTTATTGGACGTTTGTCCGCAGAATTCGCCGTCGGCTTATTCTACGTTAGATCTAAAATTAGCGTCGTTTCTAAAAGTAGAAAGCGACGCTAATACATAATTAAAACATCTCTATCTTACCACACGTTTTTATAATGTGCAAGAGGTCGTCGCCTAATTTGATTATAGCATGATTTTGGTTAAGTTTAGGTTGTTTGTGGCAGTTTGCGGTTCAGGGGCGGGAAGCGTGGTATAATACAGGCATGGCCTGGTAGCTCAATTGGATAGAGCAGCTCCGTCCTAAGGAGAAGGTTGTGGGTTCAACTCCCGCCCGGGTCACCAAGCACCCTAGAAAACAAATATGTTTGCGAAAGCAAAATATTTGTTTTGTGTTCCTGGCGGAACACGCGTGAGTTGATCTTTCGGATAACAACTCCCGCCCGGGTCACCAAATTTTGGATTTTGTTTTTGGAATGGAGGTAGAGATGCTAAAGGCGGAGAAAGTAGTGAAGTTTTATGCTTTGTGTAATCGGTTGAAAAATGTAGTGCGGTCGGGGTGGAAGGTTTGGCATGTGAAGCGGGAGCGATTGGAAAGTGTGGCGGAGCATGTTTATGGGGCGCAGATGTTGGCGATTGCGATGTGGTCGGAATATGGTTATGATCTAGACCTGGCGAGGGTGATTATGATGTTGGTGATTCATGAACTGGAGGAGATGGTGATCGGAGACGTGATACCGTTTGAGGTTTCGGCGGAAGAGAAAAAGTTGCGTGGACGAGAAGCAGTGGTTGAGCTGCTGAGCGAGTTGGACGGGGATGCGCCGGTTCGGAAGTTGGCGGAGGAATTTTATGCGCAGGAAACAGCGGAGGCGAAGTTTGCGAAAGAATGCGATAAGCTGGAAGCGGATTTGCAGTGTCGGTTGTATGACGAGGAGGGCTGCATTGACATGAGTAAGCAGGAAGGGAATGCGATGCTGGCGAATAAGGAAGTGCAGGAAATCGCTGAGGGGAAGAGGAAAGCGTCGGAAATTTGGCTGGAGTATAATCGACGAAAGAATGGGTATGATGAGAATTTCTTGGAGGTTTCGCGGTACGCGGAGATGCATGGTATGAATTTAGTAAGTAAAGGAGTTTTAGATGAGTAAGATGGTGATTTATGACTTTGATGGAACACTGACGCCATATGCAGTTCCGAGGTTTGAAATATTGACGAAGGCTGGAATGGTGGATAGTGATTTTTTTTGTGAAGTTGTCGAGCGACAGGGCTGAAGCTAAGAAAATAGACTTATATGCAGCAATGTATAAACTCTATTTTGAGACGATTAGAAATGCCGGCTTGAAGTTGACGGATAAGAATTTTTGTTTGGGGTGTAAGCGTGTTGATTATAATGCTGGTGTGGAAGAATTTTTGGAGATGTTAAAGGCGAATGGTATAAGAAATTATTTGCTCAGTTCAGGGCTGAAGATATTTTTAGAAAATGTATCGATTGCGCCGTGTTTTGAGAAAATTTTTGCGACAACATTTACATATAACCAAGACGGTGAGGCAAATGGTGTAGATTTCTTGATGAGCGACAAAAATAAAGTAGTCGCGATTAAGAAAATATTGAGAGAGAGTGGCTCGAAAGATGATGATTGCTCTGATGTCATCTATGTTGGTGATGGATTGACGGATCGTTATGCAATGGATTTTGTGAAAGAACATGGCGGGAGGGCTGTTTTTGTGTATCTTGACTCGAGCAGTAAGGAGATGCAGCTAATAAGGGAGAGAAATGGTGCAGATTTCTATGCGAGAGCTAATTTTACTCGTGAGAGTGAGTTGCGGAAATATATTCGAAAAGTTTGCGGGCTTGAAAAATAAAAAATTACAAAAAATACCGCCTAGATGGGCGGTATTTTGGTTGGTTTTGCTAGCGGGCTTAGCGGGTGAATTTTTCGTTGAGATCAGAGTAATCGTAGAGTTCTTCTGGCTTGAACCAGAGAGCGATTTCTTTCTTGGCCTCTTCTTTGTTGCCGCTGGCGTGGACGAGGTTTGGCACACCCATGCCCTTGGCGTCGGAATAGCCGAAGCTCATGTGGGAGTAGTCGCCACGAATAGTGCCCATTTCGGCGGATTTTGGTTCGGTTGGGCCAACGATTTTGCGGACGAGCGGGACGCATTCGACGCCTTCAAGAACCATAGCGATGACTGGGCCAGTCATCATGTAGCTCAAGTTGTAGCGGAACGCTTGCTCGCCGCGGCGAGTGATCATCTGGCCAATGTCTTCGTAGTGGGCGCGGTATTGGTCTTCGTCAGGCATGACCATTTTCATGCCAACGATTTTAAGGCCGACGCGCTCGAAGCGCTGGAGGATTTCACCGACGATACCGCGCTGAACGGCGTCTGGCTTCAAAACGACCAAGCTGCGCTCAACTAAATCTTTCTCTTTTCCCATAGAATAACTCCTTTTCGATAATTATAACATACTTTGTGAAAAGTGGAAATAACTTCGCCGGTTGTGGTATAATAGTATATATGACAGATATGGAATTTGACGGGCAGCGCGAGGGGGAGAAGGTCGAGCTGGTGTTCCGTCGACATATTTTGACGGCGTGGCGAGGGTTGGTCGGGTTAGTTTTGTTGGGAGTGGTTGGGTTGGTTCCAATGCTGATTTGGCGAGACAACCAAGAGTTGTTTTTCTTGTGGTTGGGATTTTTGGCGGTGGGGCTGGTATATGCGCTTTATATTTATATGAAGTGGTATTTTTCGTACTATTTAGTGACAAATCAGCGAATTCGTCAGGTGAAACAGCAGGGGTTCTTTCGGAAGGAAGTGGTGGATCTGGGATTGGATAAGATTTTGACGATTAAGTACAAGACGGGGATGTTCGGGGGTGGGACGTTGACTTTGCAGACGCAGGTTGGGGAAATGGTGATTACGATGGTACGGAAGCCGCAGGAGATTTATAATACTTTGCAGGATTTAGCAAATAAGGTAGGGGAGTAGACGATGTTTAAGCAAAAGCCGAAGACAGAACGGGAAAAAGTCGAGGAGCGACGCGACGAGGTGTTGGCGCGGGGGCGGAAGTTTAAGTATCCGATGCAGTACGCGAAGCACAAGTTGATTATCAATACGATCGTGGTGGCAGTAGTGGCGATTGTTATGATGGTGGTCGCGGGTTGGGCGATGTTGTACAAGATTCAGGATACAGGAGATATGATTTATAGGGTGACACAGGTTTTTCCGGTGCCGGTGGCGAAGGTGGATGGCGAACGGGTGCGGTATAGCGATTATTTGATGATTTATCGAAGCAATTTGATGACGGCGGAGCAGCAAGGCGGGCAGTTAGGAAATAGTGAGGATGCGGACGCAGTGCGTGAGGGGTATAAGCAGGCGGCGCTTTCGTCGGCGGTTGAGTATGCTTATGCGATGAAGTTGGGGAAGGAGTTGGGGATTACGGTGACTGAAGATGAGGTGACACAGGCTTTTGATGAGCATCGAAAGGTGGGTGGAGTGGAGCGAAGTGAGGAAGGATTTTTGAAAATTCTGCGGGATAATTTTGGGATGAACAAGTCGGAATACCGGCGGATGTTGTATCTTTCGCTGATGCGAGCGAAGGTCTCGCAGGAGGTGGATGAGCCGGCGAATAAGTTGTCGCAGGAGGTGGAGAAGATTTTGGCGGAGCAGGATGGGAACTTGACGGCGGCGGCAGAGCTGGGTGCGGGAGTGACCTATGAGGAAACGGGGCGGTTGGTCGACAATATGAATGTGGACGGGGGGAGGTCGGCGGTGGCAATGAAGCTGGAAGTGGGGCAGGTGAGTCCGAGGTTTTTGTCGAGCAATGGTGATGGGTATTATTACGTGAAGTTAATTGATAAGACGGATGCGGAAGTGAATTATCATTCGTTGAAGATTGATTTTACAAGGTTTGACGAGATGGTAGAGGAGTTGTATAAGGAGGGGAAGGTCGAAGTGTATATTGAGGTTGGGGAAGGGGTGGGGGTGTAGACCGAATGATCGGAGTCTAAATTAAACTATTTTCATAGACCCGTTCGGGCGCCCGTCTTTACGGGGTCCTTTCTCAACTCGCCGAGCTTCGGCTTGTTTTTAGTCTATTCAAATAGTTTAATTTAGACTTGAGTATTCAACTCTGGATTTCGTTGTCAAGATTTTGAGAGTTATTGGGGAGATTTGTGGTATAATAGAGATACAAGGATATGCGGGTATCGTATAATGGCTATTATGTATCCTTCCCAAGGATGAGACGAGAGTTCGATTCTCTCTACCCGCACCAGAATTGAGGCAGGAAGCGACTGGGGTCGCTTGTTTTTTGTGGGGTAGGTTTTATTTAGAATTGGTGGTTTTTTCGGGTGTTTGTGATTCAGGTTTTTGAGATTTTGGTTTGATGAAGACGAGGAATTTGCTTAAGATGTAGTTTAGGACGATGACGATGACTTGAGTGATGAGCTTGATGATTTTGTCGTCGAGATGGAGGAGAGAAACGAAGACGAACATGATAGCCATGTCGACGAGGAGAGTGAAGATGCGGCTTGCAACGAATTTAAGGAATTCGGAGAGGATGTGGGTGTCTTTGACTTTGAAGACGAAGCTGCGGTTGGTGAAGTAGGCGAAGAGGACGGAGATAATCCAGGAAATGATGTTGGCGATTTGGAGCTGGATGGCGTCGTCCGGGTTGAGAATCGTGAGGACAAGGGCGTAATAAGTGCCGAGGCTGACGAGGGTGGTGAGGATACCAATAATGAGGTAGCGGATGATTTCGGAATACTCGGCGTATTTGGTTTTGAGAAGATGACGGAGTTTAGCGAAGGTCATTTTTGATACCTGCGGTGTTAATCACGCGAGTGGTTTGGTTGGTTTCGCGGGTGATGTAGTGGGGGCGGTGTTTGGTTTCGAGGTAGGCTTTGGCGAGGTATTCACCGATAACACCGAGGAAGAAGAGTTGGATGCCGCCCATGAACATAAAGAGACAGACGAGACTGGGCCAGCCGGAAACTGGGTCGCCGAAGGCGAGAGTTTTGATGACGACGATGAGGATAATGATGAAAGCGATAAAGCAGAAGAGGACGCCGAGGAAGGCGGCGAGGGTGAGGGGAACGGTGGAGAAGGCGACGATGCCTTCGATGGCGTATTTGAAGAGTTTCCAGAAGGACCATTTAGTTTCGCCGGCGACACGTTCGACGTTTTCGAATTCGACCCACTTGGTCTTGAAGCCGACGAAGGACCAGAGACCTTTGGAATAGCGGTTGTATTCTTGGCAGGAGATGATGGCGTCGACGACTTGGCGGGTCATGAGGCGGTAGTCGCGGGCGCCGTCGACCATTTCGACTTTGCTCATGCGGTTGATGAGCTTGTAGAAGATGCGGGCGCAGAAGCTGCGGATGGGCGGTTCGCCCTTGCGGGAGACGCGACGAGTAGCAGCGCAGTCGTATTTTTCGGGGGTGTGGTTGGTGACCGCAGGGTTTTGGTCTTTTTGACTTGGTTGAGGGTTTTGGTTGGAGGTTTTTTGGCTGGGCTGCGGGTTTTGGTCTGGTTGCGGGTCGACATATTTCAAGAGTTCGGGGAGGAGGCTGGGTGGATCTTGGCAGTCGGCGTCCATGGTGGCGATGAGGTCGCCGGAAGCGTGTTCGAGACCGGCAAGGAGGGCGGCTTCTTTGCCGAAGTTGCGGGAGAAGGAAACATAGAAAACGCGCGGGTCTTCAGCGACGAGGGATTTCATGACGGCGAGAGTATCGTCGATACTGCCGTCGTCGACGAGGATGAATTCGAATTTGTAATCTTTTCGGAGGGTGTCGATGACTTTGAGGGCTTCTTCGTAGAAAAGGGGAAGCGCGGCGGCTTCGTTGTAGCAGGGAACGACAATGCTGATAGTTTTCATTAGGTTTATTATAGCATAAGTTTTCGATTTATGCTATTTGTCCGTTTGTTTTGCGTTTGAAGGTATACGGGTTGTTTTGCTTGTCCTTAGTGTATTTTTGGAAGCGTTTGCGTGCTGAGGGTTGGGTATTTCTGGTGGTATGATAATGGTTGTGGTATAATGAGGGTAATAAGCAACTAGGAGGCAAAATGGCAACAAAAAAGAAAACTACGTCGAAATCGTCGCGGTCAGCGGCGAATGATGTTGTGCAACCGATTGTGAAGCGAGCAAAAACCACGGGTTGGATGGCGATTTTGGAATCGGTTTTGATTGGGGTTTTGGGTGGCTTGTTGGTTTGGCGACCGGAAGGCATCATGAAGGTGATTTTCTATGTGGTGGGGATTTGTTTGATGGTGAAGGGGGTGTATCGGATTGTGAACTACTTCGCAGTGCATGGGAAGTATGATTTCTACAATAATGACTTGCTCTATGGGATTATTGCGCTGGTGTTCGGGGTGCTTTCGGTGGTGCTTTGGGAGCAGTTTAGTAATGTGATTGGAATTGTGGTCGGCGCTTGGATGATTTATGGGGCGCTCGTGCGGATGAACTCGGCGATTAAGTTGCACGCTTCTGGGGTGAAGGACTGGTTCTATGTGATGCTTCTTTCGTTGGTGATGCTGGCGTTGGGGATTTATATGGTGATTAGCGTGGGCGCGGTTTTGGCCGTGGTTGGATGGATTATGATTGCGGCGGCTGTGGTCGGAATTATCGACGATATTGTGTTTATGAAGAATATTGACGCGATTACAGAATAAATCTCTGCGGATTTAGGGGTGTGACCGGAGCTTTGGGCGGGAGCTCCGGTTTTGCGGTTGTTGGGCTTGTGGGTAGGTTTGCACTGGGGTGGGTTGGGTTTGCGAGGTCTTATGGGGTTGGTGTTTGGAGGGTTTGCGACGCGCTTGTGAGGTTTTGCGAGAAAGGGGGTTGTCAGAGAGGGGAAGATGCGGTATAATTAGAGTAGTGGAATCGTAGCTCAGTTGGTTAGAGCGCCGCCCTGTCACGGCGGAGGTCGCGGGTTCGAGTCTCGTCGGTTCCGCCACGATAACGAAGATGACCCGAAAAGGGTCTTTTTGTCGGTATAAACGAAGTTTGTAGGAATGGGGTGAGACTAAGAAAGATTATAAAAACGGGCGAATTCGGTCTTGCTTTTGCGAAGAAATGATGCTGGATTCACCCGTACTTTTAGCGTAGCATACCCTGAGAGAAATTACCAAGCACAAGCATGAAGCTTTTGGGTGTTTTTATGAAATGTGGAGATTTTTGTGAAGTGAGAGATTTTTTGTGGTAGAATGGTAGTGTACACGTAATTCAATTTGAAATGGCTGGATTTTTTATCCAAGATTTTATATTCGTCCTGAGTATAAACGGCACCGTAAGGAGCAGCCGTTCAGGACTAATATATCAGTCATTGGATGAATTGCGTGTACACCCTTGCGGTGTCGTTTTTGTTTTGGGCTTTGCGGATGGAGACGCAGGCTCGGAAAATGGGACTTTGCGTATTTTCTGCGTGAGTTCAGGAATTATGGCTCGCCAGGGTGTCGTAAACCTAAAAAGGAGGGCTGTGATGCGAAGCCAAGATAAATGCCA
>CANAUU010000011.1 GCA_947364965.1 uncultured Candidatus Saccharibacteria bacterium
ACGACGCCAACGTGACCATACCAACCGGCGGTAGTCTGGAAAACGGCACCAGCTGAAGGAGTGTTGTCAACCTGCATGCCGAGAGCACGGGCGTTGGTGGCCCAGTATTTAGCATCACCAGTCAAAGCGGACGGAAGTGGATTACCGCCAACCGATTCACGCCACCACCAAGCGTAATAGGTACATTGGCCCCAAGCCATGCGGTTGGTGCCGCTACGAGTGACATTGTCGTAGACGACACGGAGATTCTGGCGGTCGGAGGTATCGCCATAATAGCGGTAAGTATGAACCGGCACATACTCTGGTCGTTCGGTGAGCGGCAGAGTGCCGTTCGGGATCACAATCTGGGCGCCAGCGACGAGGCCGGTGCTTTCGAGGTCGTTATAAGCGACGATGCGGTCAGCGTCAGAGCCATAGCGCGAGGCAAGGCTGGCGGCGGTATCGCCGGCGCGGATTTCATAAACGATGCCAGAAGTGCCAGGAATAGAAAGTGAAGTATTGACGGCGACGTCGGTGGTCTTCAGGTCGTTCGACCAACGAATCTGGTCCGCCGATACGCCGTAGAGTGCAGCGATAGTATTGACGTTTTCGCCTTCCTTGACGATGTGCTTCTTGACGCCGCGGGAATCCTGAATTGTGACATAACCAGGCTTCTCGATGCGGTCGGTGTTAGTCTGGGCAACTTCTTTCAAGACGGAGGCCGAGACGTAGTTACCGGCGACGGTATCAACGCTAGCTAGGCTGAACGAGCTAGAAAGGCTGGCCACAACATAGAGTTCAGAAAGCTGGTCCGCCGATACGCTGTTCGAGGCGGCCAAGGTATTCATGTTAATGCTGGTAGGATCGGCCGAGTTCTTATCGTCGGTGCCGATTTTCGCGAGCGCAAAAATCAAGCACGCCGTCAGCGCATAGGGCAAAACCTTCCGGATTGCCTGCAAAAATTTGTGTTCTTTCTTATGCTTAGTCTTCATAATTTAATCGTAGTTCTTATCGGCATTTACTTTTCACAAACATCCTTCTCTCGAGGCGCGTCGACAGCGCCTGCCGTTGCAGGGCTGTCGCGCTCTTCCTCCTCGTAAGTCCGGATCCCCTCGAGAAGCACATTTGTGAAAAGTAAATTACCATGGACACTTATAACGGTGCCCTTACCTTTATATTAGCACAAACGTTATAAAATGTCAAGATGTTGTCAACTACAGGGCAACATTACAGAGGGTCTGGCAGTATTGCTGGATGTTTTGGTTATGTTCGTCCTCTGTACTACTATAATACATCAGACCATCATCGCCTGTCAAGAAGAAGTACTTATCGGCGACGCTATCATCAGGGGTGGCGGTCGCATTAAGTGCTGCGACACCGGGATTAGAAATTGGGCCGTAAGGGAGACCAGGATTGCGACGAGTATTATATGGGGAGTCGATTTCTAGAGCAGCGGCATTATCGCCATAGATTTCACGGTTCGGATCGACTAAATTGACGGCATATTGAACCGTGACATCACTATCGAGACGATCTTCATGCTCGAGGCGATTATAGAAGACACGAGCGACTTTGGCCTGGTCTTCGGCGTTATTAGCCTCGCGTTGGACAATGGAAGCCAAAGTAATTCCCTGATAGAGATTCAAGCCGCGCGCTTCGAATTTGGACTTGAGCTCGTTCTCCTCGATGACGCTAGCCATTTCTTCGAGAAGGCGACCGATGATATTCTCGACAGCGTCGCCCTTGTAAAACTCGTAGGTGTCGCCAAAGAGATAGCCCTCGAGGCCGGCACCTTCAGGGCGCCCTTCAAAAATCCAGGCGTAAGGCTTACTGGAATAGTCAGCGGCAAGGCCAGCGGAGATTTCTTCGTCGGTATAGCCATAGAGGAGCAATTTCTTACGAAAATCGAAGATATTCTCGCCCGGGAAGAGAGTAAAGCTAAACACATTATCGCTGCTACCGGCGAGGAAGAGGTCGGTAATTTCGGCGACAGACATGGACTTGTTGAGGGTGTATTCGCCAGCTTTCAGGCTTTCGCCGTGAGAGGCGAGACGGAAATGAATTTGAAAAACTAGACTATCGCGAATGAGGCCGGCTTCTTTGAGCTCATTGGCGACGTCGCTCACGCCTGAGCCAGTCAGGACGGCAAAAACCGTGTCATTACATTCATCAGCATCCACCTCGGAGCAATCGATTTCAGAAACCGGGCGCGAATTATATTTGTAATAGCCAAAAGCAGCTCCGCCCAAGAGGCCGAGGAGAACTAAAATTGCTATAATAGCGGTCGCAAAGCGATGTGGCTTGGCGGCTTTGACGCTCTTACGATGAGTGGAAGCGGCGCGCGTGGTGGACTTGCCGGTTTTTTCCTCCAAGAAGTCTTGGAGGATGATAGTGGCGGCTTCGGAGTCGATATCGCCCTTCTTGTAGCCTTTTTTACGGTTTTTGAGGCGTTTTTCGGCTTCGACAGAAGTCAAAGATTCGTCCTGGAAGCAGATCTTGGCGCCGGGGATGATTTTCTTGAGGTCGCGCGCAAACTGGCGCACATAGCGACTTTGCTCAGTTTCCTGACCCTGGCTATTGCGCGGGAGACCAATCACGAAGCTGTCGATGTCCCAGGCGCGGGCGAGCGAAGCGATTTTCTGGAACTCGCTACCGTCAACTTCGACGGCGCTATAGGGGATGGCGATGCGAACTTTCGAGTCGGCTTTGGCTATACCGATACGTTTCGTGCCGACATCGAGGGCGATTAATTTCATTTCTCTTCGTCCTCCCTAGTTTCACCTTCTCCGGTCAGAGTGATGGCGACCTTGCTACGATCGGTCGGAACGGACCAAACCCAGAAATATGGAGTGCGGACTTCGACTGAACTAACGCCATTAATCGGGCGGAGGAGCGACTGAACTTCGCCAGTTTTATGGCCTTTAACTTTCTCGAAGATATCATCCTCGGTGACGGTCGGACCAGTGGTAAGGGTGGTCTTGAGGCAAGCCGATTCCTCGAGGCTAGTGAAGCGCTCGAAATAGGGTTTGCCGATGGAATAAATCTTTTGTCCTTCTTCGAGTTCTGCCTTTGATTTGATATACTCTTCAATTTTGTCTAAGTCAACGACGTAGACGGAATACTTGACCGGAACGGTGGCTTTCGGGGTGGTATTGCTACCAACTTCATCGCCGACCGCCGGAGTGGCGTCGACATCGCCTGCTTCGGCTTTGAAGCTGGAATCGATAGCGACGACGCCTTTTGGTAGGTCCTCAAAAAGGTGCGAACGGCCTTCGCTCTCATGCTCGGAAATGAGTTTCTCCTTCACCTTCTTTATGTCGTCTTCACTGACAACTTTCGCCATATGAGTAGTACCACCAGAGATGGCGCTGGGGTTAGAGACGGTGGCATTGTCGTATTCGTCCCAGCGGGCGCCGAAACTTATATTATACTTCTCGCCACCTCCAGTAGCTTCGACGGCAACCTGGAAAGTTTTAATACACCTCCCAGAAAGGCCGTCGACTTTGTTGTCGCAACCACTGATAGGGAGATGTTCGCCGTCCCATTTGATATGATCGGTGGTCTCTGTGGCGCGATATTTTAAGCCGTCAGAAGTCGTGAAGACATCATCGGCGCGCACATAATAATCGAAACCCTTGCCAGCATATTCCTGAACAGAGAGCGAATAAGAAATACGGAGTGTGCCCTTGGCTTTGTCGCCCTTATCTTCCTCACCGGTCGCTTCGAATTCGGCGTTGTATTTTTCTTCAAGGGTTTGCTGCTCGGCATAAAAAACTCCTTCGGAAAGGTTTTCGGCGTTAGCGTCAGTGGTAAAACGGACGGTTTCGTTGAAGTTGCTGGAAGTACTACTGATCGCGACAGTAATAGTCGCGGCAGGCGCAAATACGAAGGCCCAAACAAGCGCGATAACCAAGACAATGGCGGCTGGAACGCCAATCATAATCCATTTGCGGTATTTCTCGAAAGATGGGACTTTGGGACCGTTTTTGGCTTTTTGGCCCGGTTTTTTGCCCTTTTCGGGGCCTTTTCCGTCGTTCTCAAGGCTTTCTTCGGTCAAATCGATAGTTTCGGCGGCTTTGGATTTCCGTGCGTCAGAGTCAACGCTGGAGGCCTTAGAAGCGGTTTTAGCGCTATCTTTTTGGGATTTTTCGACTTTTTCGTCGGTAAAATCACCGGTTTCCTCGTCAATAACCTGTTCCTCGCGTTCAGAGGCTTTGACGCTTTCAGCAGTCGGCACCATGGGACGCGACTGGAGAGTCTTGGCGACAGGGATTTTGGCCGCCATAGCCATTTTGATGATGGCCGGATCCGCAGTTACGATCACGGCGACTTTTTCGCATTCCTTGGCAACACGGGCGACCAGTTTCATATTCACAGCGCTACGAAGCATGGTGGCTTTTTTGGGTGGCACAAGGGCGACAAGTTTTTGTTCAGCCTGCTGGAGCTTAGTTAAGATATCGGTGATATCATCCTCCGGCTCCAAGTAAATAACTTCCTTGTTCATAAAACAAATATACCACATTTTGACGTGCTTGTGTTAAAATAATAAGAACAATGAGTTTATTTAATTTTGGTTTTGGCAAGAAAAAGACAAGCAGTGGAGGAGCGGACACGGCGACGCTGGCACAGAGGGCGTTGGATTTTATTGCGGAGGGGGTGATTGTAGTTGACGAGCGAGGGATGATTAAGTTTGCAAACCCAGCGGCGGCGGCCTTGACGGGCTATGATACGGCGGACACGATTGTGGGGCTGGATTATCAGCTAATCCTGCGTCTACAAACCGAGGAAGGGACGCCAGTCGAGCCGACCCAGAGCACGCTCTATACGGCGATTATGACGAACCAGAACTTCACAACGCGCGAGTATTGGCTGGTTTCGGCGCAGACCGAACACCGAGTGGCGGTGGCGCTGTCGTGCATTCCGACCGGGAATGAACGGGCAGACCGAATCGTCACTTTCCGCGATATTACGAAAGAATTGGCTGAAGAGAACGAACAGGCAGAGTTTATTTCGACGGCTTCACACGAAATGCGGACGCCAGTGGCTTCGATTGAGGGTTATCTTGGGCTGGCGCTGAATCCGCAGACAGCGACGATTGATGCTCGGGCGAAGCAGTATCTTGAGGCGGCGCACTCGGCTTCACAGCACCTCGGACATTTGTTTAAGGATTTGCTGGATGTGACGAAGTTGGACGATAATCGATTAAAGGCGCATTTGGTGCCGGTGGACGCGGTCGAGGCGGTGCAGCGGATTGCAAGCGAGCGCGAAAAGGACATGGCGGCGAAAAAACTGAAGTTTAGCTTCGGAACGCCGGAGGCTCCAGTGGCTTTAGATAAAAAGCGGATTGAGCCGAAGGTCTACATGGCGACAGATTTGGACTTCCTGCACGAGATTATTGATAATTTGATTGAGAACGCCATTAAATATACGCCGGAAGGGGGTGAGATTTGGGTGAATGCGCGGGGTGACGGAGATAAGGTTCTGATCAATGTCACCGACACCGGAATCGGGATTTCGAACGAGGACGCCTCGCATATTTTCCAGAAGTTTTACCGTGTGGATAATTCACAGACGCGGCAGATTGGCGGGACTGGGCTGGGGCTATATCTAGTCACGCAGCGAGTTGAGGCGCTAGGCGGGCGAGTTTGGGTGGAGAGCGGATTTGGCGATGGCTCGACTTTCTTCGTTTCCCTGCCGCGGATTTCGGATGCGGAGTATGAGAAGATGCGGATTGCTTATGAAAACGAGCAGATGATTCGGAACTTTGCGGCGGCTGAACAAGCGCAGGCGGTGGCGCAGCAAGTCCAGGCGACGCCAGAGGTGCAGGCAGTGCTTGCGGGAGCAGAGGCTGGAAAACCTATTCCGCAGAAACTGGTAAGCCCCGCTGGAGCGGGTGAGGTAGTCTCTGAGAACCTGGCGCAGCCTTCAATCGTGGCGCCAAGGCCAATGGCGCAATCGGACCCAGCGGCAAATACGAATGGAAGCGTTTTACAGCCGCAGGCAGTGATTCAACCGCAAATTCCACAAGCCGCTCCGCAGCCAGCCACAGTATCGCCGCAAGTTTCGCAAACGCAAAATAATAATTCTAATGAGGAGCCCGTATGAGTAAGGTGATGTTGGTCGAGGACGACGACAGTCTTCGCGAGATTTATAGTATTCGTTTAACCGCGGAGGGATATACGATTGTGACCGCAAAGGACGGCGAGGAGGCGCTGGCGGTGGCAGTGCGCGAGCGACCAGATTTGATTGTATCGGATGTGATGATGCCGAAGATTTCTGGGTTTGATATGCTAGATATTCTGCGGTCGACGCCAGAAACCCAAAATATTAAAGTGATTATGATGACAGCGCTATCATCGGAGGATCAGCGGGTGCGAGGGGAGAGTCTGGGGGCGGACCGTTATCTCGTGAAGTCGCAGGTTGGAATTGAAGACGTTGTGAATGTGGTGCATGAAGTGCTAGGTGATCGCGCAGCGGATGGGACGATAAACACCGCAACGCCAGCAAATGATGCGGCGATGCCAGCAACGGCCGGAGTAGTGGAAATGTCGCCAGCAGCGGGTATGGCTGCGCAGGCGGGTCCGGTAGTGCAGCCAGCTTCGACACAACCTGCTCCGGTAATACCAATGCAACAACCAGTTTCAGCACCGACGCAGCAACCGACGGTAATGCCGGCACAGCCTTCTGTCCAAGCGCCAGCACAAGCAGTGTCGGAAAATCCGGGCGCGCCTTTATCGCCGATGGCTTAGGATTTTATGGAGAAGGTGCGATTAAACAAGTTTCTGGCGGAGCGCCTGGGTTTGTCGAGGCGGCAAGCTGATGATGCGATTGCAGCGGGTAAGGTAATCGTGAATGAAAAACCGGCGGTTCTCGGCGCTCGTATTGACAATAACGATAAAGTGTGCTATAATGGAAAGATAATCCCCTTTGATGTGGGCTATCTTTACGTGGGCCTGAATAAACCGGCTGGCTATGTTTGCTCAAGGAAGGCGCAAGGTGAGTTTCCGACCCTGTATGAACTCTTGCCGGCGAAATACCGCGATTTGAAAACGGTTGGGCGGCTGGACAAAGATTCGTCGGGATTGATATTACTGACGAATGATGGCGATTTTGCGTTCAAGATGACGCATCCGAGTTTTACGAAGACGAAAATTTATGAGGTGGAGTTGGATCATGCGTTGGAGCCGCTGCACCAGCAGGAGATTGCGGATTTTGGGATTGAAATCGGCGACGGCGTATCGCGGCTGGGGCTAACGCGACTGGACGACTCGAGAAAACGCTGGAAAGTGACGATGAGTGAGGGGAGAAATCGCCAGATTCGCCGGACTTTTGGGGCACTGGGCTATACTGTGGTGCGACTACACCGAACGGCGTTTGGACCGTATAGTTTGAGCGGACTGAAGCCGGGTGAGTTTATTGAGGTAAGAAAGGTTTAACCGACTTGACGCGCGAGTAGTTTGCGGGCAGAGCGAAGGCGGGTAGTTTATAGATATGGTGAGGGGGTAGTCTGTGGGCATGATAAAGAGCGTCCCTTACGGGGCGCCCTTTGGGTTGATGGGGTGGAGGTTGTAGTATATCAGAAGTTCTTGCCATGAATGGAATTTACTTCGGTTCGGGAATGGCGACCGTGTTCACGGCGTCGTTGCCGAAGAAGTCAGGAAGTTTGCGCTTGGGCGGAGTGCCAGTCTTGAACCACGTGTAGAGTTCGCGATTGCTGACATAGATCTGTCCGAAGGCGCGTATGTAGGCGGCGTAGTCATGGTTAAGCTCATCGTCGTCGCGGGGCACGAATTCACCTTTTTCGTTGAGCATCGCAAGGACGAAGTCGGCGTACTGCCAAGCAGTGGCGCGAATTTCGTGGAGATTCTGCAAGGCGACGCCAGCGAAGACGATGCAGGCGATTGCCGAGAGAACCGCGATACCGCCGACTGGGCTGTTCGCCCTAAAATACGGGCGGATGATGCCGCTCAGGAACAGGGCGGCGATCACGACGCAGATGATGAACGCAATAATGCTCGCGATCAGAACACCACGGTGGAGGCAGAGACGGGCACGTTCCTGGCACAGATGATAGCGGATGGCGCGCTGACGCCGGCGCTCCTTCGGATCTTCGGGTGGCTGGCGATAGAACAGGTTCTCCAGCAGGTTTTTCAAGCTTTCCGGGATTTTCGGAGTTTTTGGGGCGACAGCCATAGCCGTAGCAGTGCTGCCAGTTGCGGGGGTAATGGTCGCTTCGGAAGTAGCAGGATTTGACATAATTTTCACTCTCCATTTTAATTTACTTCATGTCGGGGTAGGTTGGGCATGAACAACTGGGGCGTCATAGGGGATCTATGCGCCCTTATACTTACATTATAGCACACTTGACGATAAAAGTCAATACTCTACAGAGTAGAGTATTGCTGACCATGTCACTGACCGGCTGACTGCGTCATTTGAGAGGAAAAATCAACTTTTCTTCGCTCGCTGTCCTCGCCAGGGCAATACTTTACGGCGTGTCGCTGCTGGCGAGCGGCGTCTCGGAGGAGAAAACTTACTTTTGCCCTGATGACTAGTGCTAGTTCTGGAGAAGTTTGGCGAATTTGCCGCGGAGACCGCCTTCGTCGGGAGAACCAGCGAGGGTGTCGAGGGCGACGCGGAGAAGACCGAGGGCGGTGATATAGGAGTGGTCGAGAGTGGTCGTGGTGCTATTGTGGACGCCGGGGATATCGGCAGATTCGACGAGGTGGATGATGGGGCGGCGGGCGAAGGGGAGCTCTTTGAACCAGTCGGTTGTGCTAAGGACTTCTTGGAGCTCGGTGAGACCAGCGCCACCACCGCAGAGAAGGATTTTATTTGGGAGCATTTCAGTAAGCTGAAACTCTTCGAGGGTGATTTGAACACCAGAGAGCCAGACGGCGAGATTGCGCTGGACGGCAAGCGACATTTTGTCGCGGAGGTCGGCGGGAACCTTGGTCGGGTTATGGGCGGAAAGCTTGTACTTTTCGGCGGTATCAAAATCGACATTCAAGGCTTCAGCGATTTGATGCGTGAAGCTGCGACCGCCGATGCCGAACATCTTCGTTCCCTCGACGCCGCCATCGTCGACTACGGCGATATCGGTCGTGCCGCCACCGATATCCATAACGATGCCAGAGAAATTACTGTCGAGATCGTCGCCAAGACAGGCACGGCAGACCGCAAAGGGCTCGACGGCAACGGCAAGGAGGTCAAGCGAGAGTTCGGCGCAGACTTTCTCGATGGCGGAGATATGAACGAGCGGAGCAAAGGCGGTATAGAACTGGAGGACAATGTCAGTGCCTTTGAAGCCGATAGGGTTGCTGATTTTATAGCCGTCGATAGTGATGGAAACAATAGCGGAGTTGATGAGGCGGACTTCGACGTTCGGGTTGTTGGTTTCGTCGGCGATTTCTTTGCGAGCTTGCTCACCGGCGCGCTCCTGGACACGCTTGATGATGAGGGCCATTTCTTGCTCGGAGAGGGGCTTGTTGCCACTCTTGCGACGATAGCGAACGGTCGAGGTGTTGCCTTTGATAAGCTCGCCGGCGATACCAACTACGGTGAGTTTGCTGGTGGTGCCAGCCATACGCTCGGCTTGACTCAGGGCTTTCTCACAGACACTGGCGACGCCAGGGATGTCGGCGATGGCGCCAGCATACATATTGCTGGAATCTTGGTGGGCTTTGCCGACACCGATGATGTCGAGGCTATGCTCCTTGGTCTGGCGAGCGATGACGGCTTTGACAAATTCAGTACCAATATCGAGGGCGAGGATGGTGTCGTCGGAGGCTTTCAGCGGTACATACGAGTCGTTGTCGCGCGGAGAAGATTTTACAATGGATTGGTCATCAGGACCGTCATAATCAGTCGTCTTGACGGCTTTAGCGGCGGCTTGAACTTTCGCTTTGGCTGATTTTACTGTATCCAGGAAGCCCATTTATTTCTCCATTCGGGTGTCTTGATGATTATAGTTATCCTTACTTTATATTATACTACATTTTAGGAATAACGGCGTCATTCGTAAAGAAAATTAATTTTCTTCATTTCTTTGTCAAACACCGATTTCCACCGGGAGTTCAAAATCGGGCAGTTCCGGGAGTTCTTCTTCATTCGCGAAGAGCTCGGCAATGATTTCGGCGATTTCTTCAAAAAGTTCAGTGATGGGACGGTATTCGGCGGGAACAGTGACGTCGGCGGGTTCATAGGTGAAGGAGAACTGAGCGGCGAGCCATTCTTGGTCATTTTTAATAGTCGAGAAAGTAATATGCGTCAGCTCGTGGCTACCGTTCGTGATGACGAAGCCGAGTTCATATTCTTCGGGGAGAGCTTCACGGATGTCGTCGGCGGAGATTTCAGTGGCGTCCTCGGGGGAAATTTTTTCACCGCCAGTGGCTTCGGCGTAAGTGTTGTAGCAGGCCATGATGTCGGTCGAAGAGGAGGTGTCTGGAAGCTCATTGAAGAAGTCAGCAAGCTGGTCGTAATTTAATGTTGCGTCATAAGCTGTCGAGCCAGCGACTGCAGTTTCGTCGGTCGCTTTCTCAATACTGGCGAAAGGATGTTCACGGTAGAGCGCAGCGAGTTCGCCGGTGTGGTCTTTCTTTGCGGATTCAATGACGCAGGAGTAGAGGTTTTTGAGCTGGCGAGCATCATCGCCGAGGTCAAGCTCGTCGATAATCTCGGGGATGGAAATTCGCCACCATTCGCCGTCGACGATTTCGATGATGTCGTAGATTGCGACTGCGAAGTCGTTGTCAAATTCAGATGAGTCAACAGAGAGTTCCTCGAGAGTTGCGATGAGGTTGGAAATTTGGAAGTAAATGACGCCGTCGGACATGATAGCGGTGCCGAGATCGACGCTCAAGGTGGAGGTCTCGTCGGACGAGTCGGTTTTGCGGATGGAGAGGTTGAGATTGGTGGCGTTCGGCAAAGTGTTTGATTTATTCTCCAACTTCAAAGTATAGAGGAAGGAATTTTCCGTATCCTCGTCCACGACATGGTAGGTAAATTCCCCTTCGGCCTGAACGTGCTGGGCGGAGAGAAAAATATTCATAGCGTCAAAGACGACATTCTCGGGGCTTTGGTAAACGGCAAAATACCAGATTGCAGCGCCGACACCTCCGAGGACAAGGAGAGCAGCAATGATAATACCGACGATGAGACCAGTTTTCTTCTTTTTGGGCGGTTTAACGATGACGACGGTATCGACGGGCGCGCCGGTTGCAGCATCGGTGGCCGGGATGGTCTCGACGGCAGCAACGTTGGTCGTTTCGACTGCTGCAGCGGGGTTAGCAGTGGTAGTGTTTGGCTCGCTTGAAACGGACTGGACGCTGTCCGCGCCAGCGGTTCCAGTAGCATTGGTGGATTTTTTATCCATGTACCTCCTTAACTTTATTTAATTATATCATAGGTCCAACGACCTAGAAATAATGGCACCGCTTTGATATTGCTTCACTCAGGCTCCTTTTTATATCATGGAAATGTCGAGCGGTGGTATAATAGTAATTATGGATAATTTTACGATACAAGACATAAAAGCGCGGCAAGTTCTCGATAGCCGCGGAAATCCGACCGTGGAGGCGGATGTATTCTTAAGCACGGGGCAAGCAGCACGCGCGATGGTTCCGTCAGGGGCGTCGACCGGTGACGGCGAGGCGCTGGAATTGCGCGATGGCGATCCGCAGTTTTATAATGGCAAGAGCGTTTCGAAAGCCGTCTGGAACGTGAATCACGAGATTCATGACCTCTTGGTCGGAAACTCGGCGAATCAGGAGCAGGTCGACCGGCTGATGCTGGAACTCGACGGGACCGAGAATAAGAGCAAGCTTGGCGCGAACGCAATTCTTGCGGTATCGCTCGCAGTAGCGAAAGCGGCGGCGAAAGCGCAAAATCTGCCATTCTACCAATACGTGGCGGCGATTGCGGGGACGACGCGTGATATGTGTCTGCCGATGCCAATGATGAATGTGATGAATGGCGGCGCGCACGCGGACTGGTGTACGGATATTCAGGAATATATGATTATCCCACGCGGGGCCGGCTCGATGAGCGAAGCGATTCGAATGGGGGCGGAAGTCTTCCATGCGTTGAAGCGGGTTTTAAAGGACCGTGGCTATACCGTGACGGTCGGCGACGAAGGTGGTTATGGTCCGAAGGTGCGCGAAGGCAATAATGAACCGCTCGAGTGCATCATGGCGGCGATTCAGGCGGCGGGCTACAAGCCAGGGCAGGATATTGCGCTAGGGCTTGATGTAGCGGCTTCGGAGTTCTGGAACCACGACCATTACGAGCTGAAGACCGACGGTTCTTGGAAAACGGCTGCCGATATGGTGGATTGGTATGCTTGGATGATTGAAAATTATCCGGTAGTTTCGATTGAGGATGGTCTGGATGAACATGACTGGGAAGGCTGGAAGATGATAACCGAGCGGCTTGGAAAGTCGGTTCAACTGGTCGGTGATGATCTTTTCGTGACGAACACGAAGTTGCTAGAATACGGTATCAACGAAAAAGCAGCGAACGCGATTTTGATTAAGCCGAACCAGATTGGCTCGCTTTCGGAGACGATTGCAGCGGTGAAGATGGCGAAGGCAGCGGGCTACCGCACTGTGATGTCGCACCGCTCTGGTGAGACTGAGGACACCTCGATTGCGCATCTTGCGGTTGGCCTCGGGACCGGTCAGATTAAGACTGGTTCCCTCTCGCGCTCGGAACGCATTTGCAAGTACAACGAGCTAATGCGGATTGCGGAAGATCGACCGGATTTGCAGCTGAAAGACCCGTTTGCGAAGTAAGATAATTACTGCATAATAAAGCCCCTTCTATTTGGGAGGGGCTTTGGGTTAGGACTCTTTTCTAATGCATCGAACCATATATAATCCGGCCGGAATGAAGAGGATTAAGGTCGTGGTGGCAGCGTAGCGGAGGTCAAAATCGGCGGCATAGCCAATAATCCAGACAGCCGGAATATATACGAGCTGTCCGAGAACTTTGGCAAGCGAGACTATGGAGGTCTGTTCGCTTGGCTTCGCCTCTTGCTGGACAAGTGGCAAAGCTGAAGCTCCCACCCAACCCTGGGCAATGCTTGCTAGTAAATAACACCAGACGGTCAAGATGTTGAGATGGATGACGATTATTCCTAGACCGCAAGAAATAATTACCAGAGGAATGAGCAGGACCTGCCATGCGGGAAGTCTGGTAGCAAAGCGGCGAGCGATCCCGGCGCCAACCGTGCTGGCTAGAGAGGAGAGCGCCCAAGCAACCGAAACGATTGTCAGCGGTACGCCCGCGGCAAGCAACATTGGCGTAAAGACCCAGATAATGCCATGCGTCATCTCGCGCACGATAGCATAAGCAATAATGCGGTTTCGCAATTTTTCGTTTGCAAAGCTTGACTGAACAATGCGCGACATATCGCCGAGTGGCGTGGTCTTCGCTGGATCTAATTTTTCGCTGTCATCTTGAATAAATAAACTGACGATGCCACCAAGAAAATAGACTAGACCGTTCATGGCAATTGCGAGACGGAAGCTGATGGCTCCAACTGGGCCGCCTAGAAGACATAACAGAATTGAGGCTAGATATTGGTATGCGGCAAGATTTGCGCTCTGACGGCGGAAACTCTGTTCTTGAGACTGTTCTGAGGTTACTGTCGAAACGTTTGCAAGCTGTTCTGAAAAATGCTTAAGTAGGCTGAAGTCGACGCCTTGGCTGAACGCTAAGAAAAAGCCGAGGAGCGACTCGCAAACAATTACCGTGAAGAAGCTGTCCGCGCGAGCATAGCAAAGATAACTGATTGCGCAGCCAAAGTCGCCGAGAACGTTTGCCCATTTACGGCTGAAGCGGTCTGCGAGCCAGCCAGTCGGGAAATTAAGCAACATTACTACGACGGTGAAAATTGCTTGCGTGGCTGCGATTTCGGCCTGGTTAAGTCCAACTGAGGCAAAGAATGGCGTCATGATGGCCACAGAAATCGAGCCATGAGTCAGTGCTGATTCGAACATTACAAGTCGGAGGTTGCGGATAGGGTTATGGTTTTGTGGGCGAGCGGAGAGGCTGAGAGCACGTTTAGGCATAGTTTCCATTCCTTTCTGAAAAGAGTTGTAAAGGGACTTAAGGTGCGGGCACGAAGCCGATTAGCCGCATTCTTGAATTTGCGGCTAGATAACTCCCGAAAGTTTGCCCTTCGGGAGTTGTCTAGATATTTGACAATGATTTAGAGATATGATTACATGACAATTCCCGCATATTCGTTGAGAGATGGAAAACCGAGGCCGGCGTTATTGGCCTCTGTCTGATTCTGCAACTGGTATGCGAAAATAATCATACACATACTTTCATTGTAGCACACTTTGTTATAAAAGTCAAGCATTTTAACTTTATTTTCCTGTTCTAGCCAATAAAATTTGTTCCGGCCTCTCCCTCATTGGATGTAGTAGTCATGGTTAATTATTGAAGTAGTCCTCCGCCCCAGGCGCCGCCCTATCAAGTAGTTTGCTTCTTGTGGCTCATCTTTCCGTGTGATGCGTTTTGGGAAGGTGAGAGATTGTTTCGTAGGAAGCCTGTAGGCAGTTTTGTTGAGCGCCTTTTGACTTCCCTTAGAACATGAAGCTTATATAGCGTGATATCGAATTGTAAAAAAGGAATAGGTATGTGCTATATCGCGTATATATAATTATATGGATGTTTGGAGGGCTTCCATATTTTAACTACTTGGTAGGCGCGGAGGCTGGGGCGGAGAGATGCGTTTCGTATGATAGTGTCAAGCTCGGGATTTATCGGGCAATACAGCGGACGGAGAAAGCGTCCTGTCGATAGCCGGTGGTAGATGGGCCTACATAGCTATTAGAGCTAAAGTGTAGAGTATAGGCGCGATTAGTAGCGGAGTAAGGATTTGATGACCAATAATATCCGTAGTCGCCGGCACTGCTGAGCAGATAGTTGACGCTCTGACTAACATAGCTGCTCCTTACGAAGTATAACGGAGCGCTGGTGAACTTAGCAACGTCCATGCCAATTGAATAGGTATAGACCAAGTTATCAAAGGAGCCAGCATTTGCGTCGTTTGGAGTTGGCAGTCTCCACCCCCTCGGACAGATAGAGCTAGCTGCTTGCCCCTCCGTGATAGAACCACCGGTTTCGGCCGTCGCCGTATCCCATTGATAATGGTTGCCAGCTATATAGTGTGCTAGCTCATCGTTATTTGGGGTAGTTGGAGTGGCATAAGGTGTAAACTGTGCAGGACATTGTGAGAAATCGTTCTTTGGATGACCACAGTCGCTTGATATGGTTGGGTTAATAATGCGATAGTCGCCGAGGCTCCAGGAACGGGTTCCTGCCGGCGAGTCTATATTGATAGTATCCACAGTAGCCTCAGTTGCTGTATTGAACCCGGGCGTCCAGTTAGAGGCGACGTCGCTATCGCTTGGTGTTAGTGCAACTTTTGTGGAGAGATCAAGGTCAAGGTTCTGCGTCATCCAACACTTATTATCGGCTAGTTTAGTCACCCAGTAGTATTTGCCATCTCGTGTGTCTCTAAGTTGTTTAGTTTCGTGGATATCACTATCGGAGCAGATAGAGTTAGTCATATTCTGCATATTAGTAATGTCGCTTAGAGTAGTCTTTAGGGGGCTAGATACTACACTCATCGTTACGGTATTTTTATACGTATCCGCTGGCTTCTGGTCGTTAACCTTCGCAGCAAAGCTTAACATAATATTCTTTGTATCTGATGTTATCTTCTTGTTAGTATTCTCTACTAGTTTATCTCCATTACCAGATACTGAGGGTGCGGTATAGGTAGCATTATCTGGAATAGAACCTTCAGCCGCTGTATAGCCCC
>CANAUU010000012.1 GCA_947364965.1 uncultured Candidatus Saccharibacteria bacterium
GCCTCAACGATATTAATGATTCCTCGGACGGGACGGATAAGACCGTCGAGTGACAATTCGCCAACAAAGAGGCGTTTCTCGAGGTCGGCAGGAAGGATTTGGCTAGACAAAGCCAAGATTGCGACAGCAATAGGCAAGTCGAGGTGGGTCCCGTTTTTGAGGAGGTCGGCGGGAGCGAGGTTGATGGTGAGCTTTTTGGTGGGGAAGATGAGGTTGGAGTTCGTGATGGCGGAGCGGACACGCTCTCTGGATTCGGAGACGGTTTTATTAGCCATGCCGACGATATTGAAGGTTGGCAGCCCGTTATTAATACTGCCTTCGACTTCGATGATTTTGCCCTCGTAGCCATAGGGGATGGCGGAATATACTTTAGAGATCATGTTTTGAGTGTATCAGGAATTTTTCGTAATTAGCAAGCATAAGAGAAAAGATGGGACTTTCTATCTATTTCTGTTATTTTTACAACAAAAATTGAATACTAAAATTATTAGTGATAATCGTTATGGTTAAAATGTTTAACTATAATGTTTTTGTTATTGTTGTAAGAAATACTACAATGGGTGATATTGGGTTTTTGTATTTTTTACAACATTTTGGTGTTTAGGCTTGTGAGAAACTGGGGAGTATGCCAGTTGAAGTAATTTTTACAACAAATAATCGCGAAACTTCTTGAGTTTAGATAAGGAGTGTGCTATTATAGGGGTAGTTGGGGCTGACAAAGCTTAGACGGAATATTAACAGATATCAGGCATGTCGAGTAATACACGCAAGTATACAAATAAGTCAGAAAAATACGACTAAGCACGTGCTTTATGCACCTGCATTTGCTTAAGATTTTACTTTAAGCTGATCCGAGGCTGAGTTGTTGTAGGCTAAGGATTATCATATTACAACAATAAGAGGAGGGAAGTGATTGCCCCGAATCCGACACTTCTAATCAGGGTGCCCGTAGTTTTGTCCATTGCAGCTGCGGGGTTATGCCGACGAAACAATAGACTAAGCATGTAGAATGGTATCATGGAGATTTTTCGGACCCGGAGGCAGTATCCGGCAGCTCCACCAAATTTGAATGAGAAACAGCCTGAGGGCTGTTTTTGTGTGGTTTGGTGGCTAGTAAAGGTTCTCGGAATTAGCTGGATTGGTGAGACGGAATTGCGGGCGGAGGTTTGGTTAGTGGGTTTTGCTGCAGCTGGTTCGGCGGGTTTGTGGTTAGGTTGATGGTGAATTTTGCGTGGTTTTATGGCATTGTGTTTTGCGATTTTGGTGGTTGATTTAGTGGCTGGATGGGATGTGGGTGGCGTGAAGTGGCCTGTGGAAAACTCAAATGAAAATTATAAAAATATTGTTCAAAAAGTTGTTGACGTAAGCATTTTTTGGGAGTATTATAGAGATAGTTCTTGAACAAAAAAATTATTCAGGAACCAAAAATAAAAATTGCCAAAATAACTCCACACTCTACGAAAGACCGGTTTTCCTCGCAGTTGCCGGTCTTTTTCTTGGTTTTTGAATCCTGTGCTGGCTACGTTGAAAGTTGCATAGTACAGGCTTTTTTGCTGGGGCTTTTTGTTGGCGGTGTTCATGGTTTGCTTGAACGTGTTTGTGGCTCGGCTGAGTCTTTTTAGTTGATGGCTTTTCGTGTGGAGGAGGGTGGGGTCGGATTTGTTGTTTGGCGGAGCGGGGGATTAACTTGGAGTATGGTTTGGTCGGGATTAGATTGGGTGTAGGCGGGACTGAGCTGGATTAAGTTAAGTCGGGTCAGTTAGAGTAGGGTTAGGCTAGGCAAGGTAAGACAAGACAAGGTTAAGTTAAGTTAAGTATGTTGTAATAAAAATATGAACACCGGTAGATAGGCATAGGTAGCGCTGAAGTGTATTGTGGGCTGAACAGGGTTTGGGCTGGAAGTTCGGCGGCGCTAAGTGTTGGGCCGTGTTTGAGGGGGGGGAATGGATGAAGTTTAGACCGCGAAGAGGATGGGGAAGAGACGAGTGTCGAGCAGGCAGTCCGTGAATAGACGGAGTTTAGGTCACAAATAGGGCGGAGGGGATTTGGCATGATGAGCTCTGGGTTATACGGGGAAGAGTTTATGTGAAATTGTTTATGATTAACTTTTGTGATCGGTGTCATATTATGACAGATAGGGGAGAAAATTACGAGGAGTGTTGTATAGATAACAACAGAGATGCTTAAAAGCGTTGTGGATTTTACTTATCAAAACATAAGCATTTTGCTAGATGTTGTGTAAATTACAACATGAATAATAGTGGATTTTATAGAGGTAGATATCAGTATGTTGTAAATAATACAACATATTTTCTTTGAAAGGATATTGAATTATTAGCATAAGCGTGCTAATATGAAGATAGTCCAAGCAAACAACAAAAAAGGACAAACAAAAAATGCAACTTAAAAATGCAAGAGCGAAACCAAAGTAAGTTTGGTTGATTCCGCAGGTGAAGAGGTAATTTCTAGCCATAAATTACACTCTAGGAATTACCTTAAGCTTGCGGAAGTATCCATGTCTTATGGGTTTAGGGAATTGCTCTTCGAGCTCGTTTAAGTATTGTTAGTGCTTGAAAAAGTGGTTAATGATACTGATGGGCTGTGGCGGTCGAGGGCCAGATATCGACAGCTATTGAAGAGTTGGACGTCGAGAGGCGTTGACCTAGTCCAAGGCAAAAGTGATACCTCTTAAAGCAATCAACGACAACCTACGCGCTACTCTTTGTTCATGCGACAGGGAGCAACGCGGGGCTGGCGGATTTGCTAAGGTTTCGCAAGAATGTATTCAAGCATGAACACGTAGCACTTTGAATAGATAGACGCTAATGCTTGAATAGGACGTATGCCCCACATATGTGGAGCGGTCAAATAGGGAATGGGCGGAGTTGTGGTCCAAAGTAACAATGTTTTTACGCCAGATAACTTACCCATTTCCTCCTCAATATTTCTGAGTCGGAGCGCCACGATGTGCTGACGATTTGGAATCCGAGAGTGAGAGGGAAAGACGCCACGAAGCGTCGAAAGGTTTATGCTTGTCATTGGACGAGCGAGCTCATTTTATAAAGTGAGCGAGATACTTGTTGAATCAGAGGTGATAATTTGTGGCTGGAGAACTGAATTGTTTTTGGCGGGATTTCGTGAGAAGGCAGACTGTGTCAGGGAATCGGAGTAGAGACGGACGAGACAGAGATTTAGGTTGTGCTTGATGTGATTACTGAAGTGTTGACTGATATGTCTTGTGCTTGAAACCCTGCGTAATGGCGGGTTTTTGGCGTAGGTGTAGTTTGTGGGGCTTGTGCTCTATTAAACTTATGCTTGAATATGATACAATATAAATATGCTGAAACATCTGATTCCGGTTTTGAGTTTGATTGCGGCAGTAATTCTGCTGGTTATGTTGAACTTTACCACCCCTGCGGGCATTCGTCCGTTAGGGGTTTTGGTATTTTTTACAGCAGTCTATGTGCTGATGCTGGGGGTTTCGGTTGCGCTTGTAAAACTATTCCTGAATATGACCGGGAAGCAGGTGGGGAAGAAGAGTTATATGTATGGTGCGGTGGTGGCATTTGGACCGATCATGTTATTGCTTGCGCAATCATTGGGGTCGATGAGTCCATTGACGGTTGTGTTGACGGTCGTGTTTGTATTCTTGGGCTGTTTTTTAGTGAACAAGCGGGGATGAGTTTTAGGGGGCATTGAAGGGGGATTTTGTCGAGGCATTGGAAGGGGATAAATTTTAGCAGTTTCGTGTTTAGAGTGCTAATGCTTGTATAGTTTTTGAGTAAATTTTGTATACAATTTTGCTAGAAAACTCTGTAAAATGAAAGTTTTTATGGTAAAATTGGCTTATGGATGGTCATGAGGTGAGGCAGAAGACGCAGATGGCGCGAGAAATGACGGACGAGATAAATCGTGCGACAGATATGGCAGTGGCGGCGGATGGAGAGTTGGAAAACTTGGGGCGTTCGGGGGGTGAATACGGAACGGGCACGGGAGTGAATGCGGAACGAGCACGGGGGTTGGGCGGCTTGGCGATGGGGCAGGTTTTGACCTATAACCCAGAGGCGCAGGGTCGCGGGGAGATGGAGAACGGGCTGCGAGGTGTGGAACGTTTGGAGCACCCTGCGGCGCGGGAGCGGGCAGAAAATGAGCGGGTGCGAGAGATTGCGGAAGTTGATAATGGATATGCTAGAAATGAAATTAGCCCGAGCTTAAGTTCGGTGGGGGAGGCGAGTGCGCTTGAAGAAGCGGAGCGGCTGGCGCGGGATCGAGAGAATTTGAATGCGGAGATGGCCCCGACGGCGAGCTTTGAGGCGAAGATACAGAATAAGAGTCAGGAAGAGATTGGGAAGGTGATGGCGATTGAGGTGGGGGATTTGCTTAAGCGAAAGAGTTTTGCGCCAGCAGAGGTGGTGAGCCTGAAGAATGAGGGGATGGTGTCGATGTTGGCGAGTTTTAAGAACCCGCGGGTGCTGGGGGAGCGGAATTAGGATGGGAATGATGGCGGATATGCGTTGGACGGAGAAGGTCGGCGGTGCGGTCGAGAGGAGAATTGATTGGGAGGGGCGGAGATGATAGCGGCGATTGTTATTACGGTTGCGGTTGTAATTTTGGTTGCGGTGCTGATTGCGATGTATTTGGGAAAACAGCGGAAAGCGAAGGACTATGAGCGGGGGTTGAAGATGGTGCCGATGTTGATTCATTTGCCGCCGTCGACGGATGATATTCAGACGGGTGGGCGGGATGAGCGTGATGTGACGAATGAAGCTTTGAGTCAGGCGCAGGTGATGTATTCGATTATTTCCTCAACGCTGAAGAAGGGGTTTGATAGTCGGGTGTTCGGGCAGCGGCATCTATCGTTTGAAATCATTGCGGCGAATGGGCTGATTAAGTACTATGCGGTGGTGCCGGCGGTGATTACGGAGACGGTGAAGCAGGCAGTGATTTCGGCGTATCCGTCGGCGCGATTAGAGGAAATTGAGCAGGATAGTATTTTCGCGAAGGATGTGACGACGGACGAGATTGCGGGCGGGGAGCTGACCTTGAAGAAGGAATTTGTTTATCCGATTAACACTTATGAAGATAGCCAGCGGGACGGGAGTTTGGCGCTCCTGAACGCGATGTCGGGAACGAAGGAGGGCGAGGGGATTGCCTTACAAATTTTATTCAGGCCGACGGATGGAAGTTGGACAAAAATTTCACACGAGCGAGTAAAAGATTTAAGGAAAGGCGGAAAGGCTCACAAAAATCGAACAAATATTTTAAGTAAAGCGTTTTATGAATTCGCGCAGCTTGTGCGAGATTTTGCGATTGCGTTTTGGCGACCGCCGGAGGAGCATGATTCGCTGAAGGACGGCGAAGATAGTTTGTCGAATTTGAAACAGGAAGAGATTGCAGCGATTGAGAATAAGACAAAGTATCCAGGGTTTGAGACGCTGATTCGGGTGGTGGCGAGCGCGAAGGAAAAGGCGCGATCGGAGGCGATGTTGAGTAGCGTGGTGGCGTCGTTCTCGCAGTTTGATTCGCAGAATTATAATGGTTTCCAATACGATGCACTGAAAGATATGAAGAGGCTTTCGGTCGATTTTGTGTTCAGGATGTTCCCAAGAGGTGAACGAACAAATATTTTGAACAGTGTGGAATTAGCATCTCTGTTTCACCTCCCAGCGCAGAATGCGATTCCAACCTCACAGGTGGAGCGGCAGGCGACGAAGCAAGTCGAGGGGCCGGCAAAATTGGTGACAGAGGGGGTGCTACTTGGGGTAAATGAGTTCCGCGGGGTGAAAAAGGAGATTAGGTTATCAGAGAACGATCGGCGGCGGCACACCTATGTGATTGGTTCGACTGGTATGGGTAAGTCGGTACTTCTCACGAATGTGGCATATCAAGATATGGTGGACGGGCGAGGGTTTGCGTTTATCGATCCGCATGGAGATGCGGTGGAGCTTCTGATGAGCAAGGTGCCAGAGGACCGGATTGATGATATTATTTATTTTGACCCGGCGGATATTGAGCATCCAGTGGGGATGAATATCTTTGAGTTTACTTCGGATGACCAGAAGGACTTTATCGTGCAAGAGGGGATTAACATGCTGCAGAGCCTGTTTGACCCGAATAATCAGGGGTTTTTCGGGCCGCGTGGGCAGCATATGTTCCGGAATGCGGCGCTGCTTCTGATGGCGGATCCGAATGGGGCTACGTTCATTGATATACCGCAATGTTTTACGGACCCAGCGTTCGTGAAGTCGAAATTGAAATATGTGACGGATAAGGCGGTGTATGATTACTGGACGAAGGAGTTCCCGGCGTCGCAGAAATCGAACGATGCGGGCGAGGTGATTACGTGGTTTACGTCGAAGTGGGGGCCGTTCCTTTCGAATACGATTATGCGGAATATCCTTGGACAAACCAAAAGTGGTTTCAATATTCGTGAAATTATGGATAGCAAGAAAATCTTTTTGGTGAACTTGTCAAAGGGACGTTTGGGCGATATTAATTCACAGCTTCTGGGTATGATTCTGGTGATGAAGTTCCAGGCGGCGGCGATGAGCCGGGCGGATATTCCAGAGGATGAGCGAAAAGACTTCTGTTTGTTTGTGGATGAGTTCCAGAACTTTGCGACGGAGAGTTTCGAGTCGATTCTGTCGGAGGCGAGGAAGTATCGTCTGAATCTGTTCTTAGCCAACCAGTTTATGACGCAGCTGACGGATAAGATTCGGGAAGGGATTCTCGGGAACGTGGGGACGATTATGTCGGGACGTCTCGGGGTGACGGATGCAGAACTGATGGAGAAGGCGTTTTCGCCAGTGTTTTCGGCGGAGGATTTACATAAACAGGGGAATTATCAGGCAATTGCGACAGTGATGATGTATAATTTGCCGTCGGCGCCGTTTACGATGAGCTTGTTGCCACCGATGGGAGAGGCGAAACCGGAATTGCTTGAAACGATGAAGGCGTATTCGGCGGCGCGGTATGCGAAGACGAGGGAAGAGGTGGAAGCGGAGATTAAGGCGCGATGGAAGAGTGCGGAGCTAGACTCCGCAGTGTCGCAGAGCCCGGTGAGCCTCTCTGGAGCGAACCCTCCTGTGGAGGGCCGTGCTCCAGACCCGGCTCAGCCGAAAAATAGCTCTACGACATCTGTGGAGTCTAGCTCAGATACGTCATCTGTGGCTGCCTCCTCTGCTTCTAATGTCCCGGTTTCTGGTGGTTCGGGGAGGTCGGAGAAGGAGAGTTTTCTCGAGGCTTGGCGGAAGAAAAAGGCGGGGATGGGTGGTGATGCTTCTGCGGTGAGTCAAGGCTCGGTGAGCCTCTCCGGAGCGAACCCTCCTGCGGAGGGTCGTGCTCCAGACCTGGCTCAGCCGGGAAATAGCCTTGCCTCATCCGCAGGAGCGTCGCAGAGCGTTGAAGAGAAAAAGCCGGATGAGGTGATGTTCAAGGTGAGGCGGAAGTAGCGATGGGCGACGAGGACTTTTGGGATAGGTTTGGGGCTTACGCATTTTAGGTTGGGTTTAGGATTTCAAACATAAAAACTAAAAGGAGCGAAAATGGACGATAAGGACAAGGATTTACGGGCGGGGAATGAGGCTTTGGCTGGGGGTGAGGTCGTGTCGTCTAATTTGGGTTCGGTTGATGCAGGGGCACGTCGTGCGGATCTGGTCGATGATGAATTGCCAGGGTTTAAGGTAAATGATTATAGCGGGGAGGGGATGGACGATGAGAATGTTGGTTCTGATAGTGAAGGCGTGACGGTTGGTTCTGACAAGGAGAGTAGTGCGGTTGGCGCTGGTCTTGGCGCAGAGAGCGAAACGGATGGTGCTGGTCCTGTCGAAAATGCTTCTGTGGCGCGCGGAGAGGGGTCTATTAGCGCCGATACAAGCATAAACGGAAATGTGGGCGGTTCTGATGAAACGGCGCCGAAAACGGCCGTAAAAGGCGTAGAACTGACTTCTGAAGATATGACTGGGGCGACTGGTGGAATTTCTGGGGTTAATGAGATTTTGAGAGCAGAGACCTCTGGGGTTGATGGGGCGCGGATTACTGAGGCGGAGGCGCGGGCGATGTTAATTGAGGACAATGCGCGGGCGAAGGAAGATTTGAAGAAGGCGCGAAATAAGGGAAAGAGGACACTGATTGTAGTGATTATTATAGGGGTGGTGCTGGTGATTGCGGGGGTGGCGGTGAGTATTATCTTGGGCGGGATGCGGTCTCAAGGTGGCGCTGGTGGTGCGGATAATGTTGGAAATAATGACAAGCAGGAGGGGGATGCGACTGCGGGTGAAAAGCCAGAGCAGGGATTGGTAGAGATAAGCGTGGACGATGATTCAGTGCGTGGGGTATACGGTAGGTTTGAGATAGGTCCATTCCAGAGCTTTTATTATGGTGAATTGGCTGATGGGTGGGATGATGAGACGGAAAGAGAAGGGGGAAGGCTCGGGATGGCGCTGAATAATTTGCAGCTGGAGGAATGTAGGGCTAATGCGGAGAACGGTGGGCTGGCGGAGCGGTATGATGGGAATGTGCCGGTCGGGGAGCCAGAACGGGTTTTGAGGTGCTATAGCGGCGGAGTGGTGCGCAAGAAATATCGGGAATTATTTGGCGAAGATGTGGTTTTGACTGAGGAGAAGTATGCCCAGGACAAGCCGTTGGCGGCGGGAGGAAGATTTTTGCGGTATTCGGGCGGGTATGATGAGTTTTACGATGTGCCGGGTGGGGCGCAAGGCACATCCTATATTCGGGGATTAGAGAAGGCGGAGAAAGAAGGTGATAAGTTATATCTCTATGAGCGGGCGCTGACTTTGAATTGTCGAATGGAGCCACGTTTTGATGAAGATGGGAATCAGCTGGAGAATGGCTCGTTTTGTGGGGTTTTGACGGTGGCGGCGAGCTGTGCGACGCCGGAGTTTGGCTGGAATGAGAAAGAGGGGGAGATGACGGATGAAGAAGTGCTGGCGGCGGCGCGAAAACAGAGGCTCGGGCTGTTAAAATGGACCTTCGAGAAGGATGCGGCGGGAAATTATGTGTTCAAGGGGATGGAGAGAGTAATAGAAGGGAAGGAGGAATAAAATGAAAAAGGCGAAGAAAGGCAGGGAAGCGGAGGTTTCTGTGCCGAAGGCACAGCGAGCGGGGAAGCGGGCGACGCAGGTAAAGGATACGGCTAGGAACGTAGCGGGGAGGGCGGTGGCAAAAGGTCAGCAGCTGGCGACAGATAGGCGAGCGGGGAAGAATGCGCGGCGGTGTAAACCGGGGCGGAAGCGCTGGCTGATTGGGGTGATTGCGTTGGTTCTGCTGATTGCTGGCGGGATTACGGCGGCGATTTGCCTCTGGGATCATGAGGTGCCGCCAGAGGAGGTCTCGCAGGAGGGGGCGCCGGAACCGGAGCCCGAACCAGAGCCGGAGCCACAGGGACCACCGGAGGGGAATGAGCCGCTGATTCCAGAGATGGAGATTCCGGATTGGAGTGCCTACACGGTGGCGGACAATAAGCCGCGGTATTTGTCGATTGAAACGATTGGGCTACAAAATATTCCGGTGATTGAGGTGGGGACGATTGGAGAAAATGTGATGGACGCACCGAAAAATATCCACATTGTGGGCTGGTATTACCGGTCGGCGTATCCGGGGCGAGTCGGGACATGGGCGACAGTGATTGATGGTCATGGCGGCGGATTAGGGGATGGCGTGTTCAAAAATTTACCGGAGCTGGGGATTGGGGGCGAGATTGTGATTGAGATGGGGGACGGAAAGAAATATACCTACGTCGTGGCGGAGAAGGTTCTGAAAACGAAGGGAGCGGAGGCGGATGCTTATATGAAGATTGCGGACCGACCGCTGGATGCGGAGACGCCGACTTTGACGCTGATTACTTGCACAGGACAATGGATTCGGGCGGAGCAGACTTATACGCACCGGTTGTTCGTGAAAGCGGCGCTGAAGAAGGAATAAGCGTTTGAAATCGCCTGAAATGCCCTGGCTGTGATGGTCGGGGCATTGTTCGTGGAGCTTTTAGGTTTATTCTTTTTACGCTTGATGAGTATCTTCACCTGAAGTTGTTGTGCTTGCGGATTTGGGGCGGAAATGGTAGACTGGGCGGGTAGGATCTACAAAATACCGGGGGTGGGTGCTTTGATATGATTGTGGCTATATGGCGCTGTTTGGCGCCATTTGGCGCATGATGGGTGTCAATTGGTGACGATTTGTAGGATAAGCACTTTAACCCCTCAGAAAAAGGAGGAAATTATGAAACCTGAATGGATCCTGGAAAATGCCGACGAGAGGCGGTGGAGAGGCTGGCTGGCTGTGATTCTGATTTTCGCGATGATTCTGGTGACGCTGAATACCGGGATGAATTATGGCGAGCAAGTGACCAGAGAGCAGTATGACAGCGTCATAGCTGAGCGAGACGAGACGATTTTAGCGTGGAACGAGGCGTATCAGCAGAAAGAGGCGGAATTGACAGAGAAGGAGGCAGAGATACGGAAAATTCGGGGACGGGCGATTACGCTGGATGAGAACGGTGTGCGGACGGACCGGATGAGGGAGGTTTATTTGACAGCGGACCCTTATAGGGATTCGGAGATTCAAACGGACGCCGAGTTCCGCGAGTATTGTCAGAAGAATTTCCCGGAAGCGGTCTGGCCGAAGGCGGAATGGACGGCGGAGGAAATTGTGGTATCTTGGCTGGAGATCCCAGGGATTTGGGGTGTTTGGCGCGATAGCTATAATGACCGCGAAACCTATTTTGTTTGGAGCGCGGGCTATGAACATTGCTTTTACCTCGACGTGACGGACCCGATTTTGCCGACGGATTATTGGACTGGTGAGCATCGGGAGCTGGCGTCGGGGTGGCTGGTGATGGACGGCGTAAGGATCTTGATGATTGATCAGGAGACTTACGATGTCGATAACCCATATGAGATGCTGCAGCAGTACCAAGATGGTTTGTGGGATGGCTCGATGCGGCGCTCGCGTGATGGCTCGACGACGGTGGAAGTGTCGGGTGGGTGCCTGGAATATTGTTATGAAGCATGGCGGTATGACCAGTCGACGGACCCGCTAGGTATGGCTTATGAAGGGTTCGCAGAATTGCCCTGGTGGCAGCGCGAAGGCCTGTCAGAGGCGCTGCAAACGGCCCTGGGTGAGCGTAATCAGTATGCGGCTTGGGATGAAACGCAGACCCTGGGTCATAGCTGGCTCTGGAGGTGGGATTTCTACGTGGATTTGCCAGGGGGAATCTCGGGGAAGGTGCAGGGTCTCGGGGAGGTCTATGCTTGTACGAAGTGCGCGGAGGGAGCGTTCTTTACGACGTCGACTGGGGTCTGGTTGTATGACAAGGGGACGCTGGTAGATAGTTGGGAAGGCAAGCTAGAAAAGGAATCGGCGGAGTTTACGAGAGCGTATTCTTTGCCGAAGACGGCGGAGGAAATTGCTGGTCTTTCGGCGGAGATTCCAGAGACGGATGAAGATGATTCGGGGCCAGCGAAATCTGAGCAGCAGATAGCACAGGAGTATGCCGAGAGGTATGCAGAGTGCCGGGCGCAGGGGTTGGTTTCGCCGGATGATCGAGGCTATCTCGAAGTCGGAGAGGAGCTGCTGGTGCTGAAGGAGGGCGGCAAAATTGAGCCGTTTTTCGATCAGGTGGTCGACTGCTCGGATACTTACCGCTCGGTGGTATGGGGTCTGAAGGACGGACGTTTGGTTTGGTGGCGTGGCTATGTGTACGCCACTGGGGACCTACCAAAGGTGGTAGCAGAGGACGTTCTCGAGGCGAGTTTTGAGGAGCTGGCACTGTTTATGAAGGCGGACGGCTGCTATGCGGTGATATGGGACCGCAGCGGGCACAAGGAGTGTTATCTGGGACCGGAATCGATGGATTATTACAAGCGGTTCTATCAGACGCTGCGCGGCGCGACGTATTATTGATTCTTGAGGTTTAGAGTTTCTTTAAGTTCTGAGGGAGTGCCCTGGCTGTAATGGTCGGGGCATTTTCTTTGGTTTCGGCTAGGATTTTGTGATTTTGAGGCGATTTGAGATTTTAACGGATTATGTAGTGTGGATGGCGAATTCGACGAGTTATGAGGCAATTATGTAATAGTTTTGTTCAAAAAGCGAGGAATTTTGGCAGTTCTCGATGTAGAGTGCCAAATGGCCCATTCTACCCATTGGGTAGCCGATGGGATGGCATTGGGTAGTAAAAGTTCTTGCGGTTGAGATAGTATTTTGTTATAATGTCAATAAGAAAAGGAAAAATTAGCATGAGCGAAACAGCAAGAATTAATGTTCGAGTGAACAAAGAATTAAAAAATGAGGCGGAAAAAATCTTTAAACAGATGGGGATGTCGATGACGACGGCAGTGAGCATTTTCTTGGCGCAATGTGTGCGAGAAAAGCGTTTGCCGTTCCAGCCGGGTGCGACGCAGGCGGAAGTGGATGAAAATCGTTTCAATGAGCTGCTTGACGAAGCGAGCCAGATATTGGGTAGCGAAAATATTCCACAAGATTTAGTGAGTTTTGAGGAGCTGGAAATCGGCGAAGAATAAGTCGCGGAGGGACTGGCTGCGGGGGCTGGGATTGATTGAGCGGTATTTGGGGCCGACAGGGGAGGAGGGTTGGTCGTGTGGTCTGGTTATATATAATAATATATACGTGGGGGTTTGGGGTTGATTTAATAGGGGATGTGCGGTAGAATAAAGAGGTAATGTAAGCTGAGGTATCTGAATGTCTGAAAAACAAAAAAGTAGTGGGCAAGAATATGACAGTTCGCAAATCCAAGTGTTGGAGGGGTTGGAGCATGTGCGAATTCGGCCGGGGATGTATATTGGTTCGACGGGGTATGATGGCTTACATCATCTTTTGAAAGAAATTGCAGATAACTCGATTGACGAGGCGATTGCTGGGTTCTGTACGAAGGTAGTGATTACGATTCTGGCGGATGGGGGGATTCGGGTGGATGATAATGGTCGCGGGATTCCAGTCGATATTCATCAGAAGACGGGGAAGTCGACGCTTGAGACGGTGCTGACGGTCTTGAACGCCGGTGGTAAGTTTGGTGGGGGCGGATATAAGGTTTCTTCGGGTCTACATGGGGTGGGGTCGTCGGTGGTGAATGCATTGTCGAATAAGATGATTGCAGAGGTGCGGAAGAACGGGAAAGTTCATCACATTGAGTTTGAGCGAGGGAAGACGCAGGGGAAGGGGCTGGAGATTATTGCCGATATGGATGGGACGGGGACTTCGATTACGTTCTATCCGGACGAGACGATTTTTAAGGAAACGACGACGTTTGATTATGATTGGGTGTCGAACTATGCGCGGCACCAGGCGTATCTGACGAAGGGAATTCTGATCGAAGTGAAGGACGAGCGAACAGGGGCGCGCGAGTCGTTCTATTTCGAGGGTGGGATTCGGGGCTATGTGCGACGCTTGAATGAGGGGAAGGAAGTGGTGTCGGATGATATCTTCTATACCGAGAAGCAGATGGAAGATACGATGATTGAGGTCGCGTTGCAATATAATGATACGTTTGCGGAGACGATTAAGCCGTTTGCGAACAACGTGTTGACGCCGGAGGGCGGTATGCACGTGGTGGGTTTTCGGACGGCGATGAATCGGGTGATTAATGACTATGCGCGGAAGAATGGGCTGCTGAAGGAGAAGGAGCCGAACCTGACGGGGGATGATATTAAGGAGGGGTTGACGGCGGTGATTTTGGTGAAGTTGCCGGATCCGCAATTTGAGGGGCAGACGAAGAATAAGCTCGGGAATCCAGAGGTGCGTAGCTACGTCGATAAGGTGATGACCGAGTATTTCGGGTATTATCTGGAGGAAAATCCGGCGATTGCGAAGAAGATTGTCGGGAAGGCAACTTTGGCGGCGCGGGCGCGGAAAGCGGCGCGGGCGGCGCGGGATAATGTGATTCGGAAAGGAGCGTTCGAGGGGTTGAACTTGCCGTCGAAGCTGGCGGACTGTTCGTCGCGCGACCGGAGTGAATGTGAGCTCTTTATCGTCGAGGGTAATTCGGCGGCGGGCTCGGCGAAGGAAGGTCGCAATCCGAAGATTCAGGCGATTTTGCCTTTGCGCGGTAAGGTTTTGAACACGGAGCGAGCGCGGCTTGATAAGATGCTGGCAAACCAGGAGTTGGTGAGTCTGATTAAAGGTCTCGGGGTGGGGATTGGCGAGCAATTTGATATTCAGGGGCTTCGATATCATAAGATTATTTTCATGACGGATGCTGATGTAGACGGTCTTCATATTGCGACACTACTGATGACATTCTTTTTCCGATATATGCCGGAGGTGATTACGGCGGGGCACGTGTATCTAGCGAAGCCGCCGTTGTTTGGTTTGATTAAGGGGACGGGCTCGACGCGGAAGATTGATTATATGTATGATGAGGTGGCGCTGGAGAAGCGGTTGACCGAGAAGATTGCGGAGCGACGAGCAGCGGGGACGAAGATTGATGAAAATCAGGAGCGGTTCAAGCAGGCGGGATATACGGCGCAGCAACGGTTCAAAGGTCTTGGCGAAATGGACGCGAAGCAACTCTGGGAAACGACGATGGACCCGGAAAACCGGATTTTGGTACAGGTGCATATCGACGATGCCGAGAAGGCGGATGCGGTGTTTACGAAGTTGATGGGCGATCAAGTAGATTTGCGTAAAAACTTTATTCAGGCAGGGGCGGCGACGGTTGACCTTGATGATTTGGACTTTTAAGGAAGGAGTGAGCAATGGCAAAAGATGAAGATTTGAAGAATACGAACACTCCTCTCGAAGGGGATGGGACTAGTGATGCGGCTGCGAGTTCGGCGGCTGCGGGGGTTGAAGGTTCATTGGGGACGAATGGCGAGGGGGCACCAGTGGAGGATTTGAAGGAGGTGACCGTGGCGGGGGAAGCGGTGAGCGGGGAAGTGATTGATGGAATTGAGAAGCGGGGGGTGGAAAGCACGATGGAAGAATACTTCTTGAAGTATTCGATGTCGGTGATTATCGATCGGGCGCTGCCGGATGTGCGGGATGGGTTGAAGCCGGTGAACCGCCGTATATTATATACGATGAATAAAAATGGTTGGAAGGCTCCGCACGCGACGGTGAAGTCAGCACGTATCGTTGGTGATGTGATGGGTAAGTATCATCCGCATGGCGATTCGTCGATTTATATGGCGATGGTGAACTTGGCGCAGCCATGGAAGATGCGTTATACCTTGATTGAGGGGCAGGGGAACTTCGGCTCAATGGATGGGGATGAGCCGGCGGCGTATCGCTATACCGAGGCACGGATGGACAAGGTGGGGGCGGAGCTGTTGACGGATATTGAAAAGGAAACAGTGGATTTCCGAGATAACTTTGACGGTACGGAACAAGAGCCGGTGGTTTTGCCGGCAGCGTTGCCGAATATTCTCTTGAACGGGCAGATGGGTATTGCGGTCGGTATGGCGACGAATATTCCGCCGCATAATTTGTCGGAAGTGGTTGACGCGACGGTGGCGCAGATTGATAATCCGGAGATTTCTCTCGACGGATTGATGGAGCACGTGAAGGGGCCGGACTTCCCGACGGGGGCGGAGGTTTATGGCGGGACGCCGATGAAGCAAGCTTACG
>CANAUU010000013.1 GCA_947364965.1 uncultured Candidatus Saccharibacteria bacterium
GCAGTATGCGACCACCGTTGCTATGGCCGAGAGCGATGGCACCGTTGGGAATATTGCGGTCGGCCCAATCCTTATATTCATCAATGGTCCAGACCTTTTTCGACGAAGTAGTGAGACCGGGGACGTTAAGCATTTCAACGACGAGACCCTGTTTCTCGAGGAGCGAAATAGTGCGCTCCCAAGGAGCGACGGTATAAGTCCAGCCATGAATAACGTAAAGCTTCGGGCGGCGGTTGCGCGGGAGTTTCTTGGGGTCGGGGATGCTTGGCATTAGGCGACCTCCTTGAATTTTGACATGGTCGTAGTGGGAACCTCAAACATTAGTCTAACCCCCATTTCTGGCGGCGCTTGACGGCAGCGGGCTCGCGACGTGGCAACTTCGCGGCATCGGCGGGGTCAGCTAGCAGCTTCTCGATAATCCACTCGAGGTATTGGCTGCCTTTAAAGACAATGGTTTCTTCCCCGGTAGCGTTAGTTTCGATGAACTTCAGGGCTTTTTTCGGGTCGAGAGTGGTGCGGGCTGGAATGCCAAGCTCTTTCAGGCGGGGAGCGGTGTATTCTTTAGTGCGACGCCCGACGAGGATAACCATTTCTGGACCAGCGTCGGCGATGAGATTAGCGAGTTTATGGTGCTCTTCGCCCTCGATTGAACCCTGATCGACAATGTCGCCAATAACCAGCCACTTATGGCCGGCACGGAGGTTCCTAGTCATTTCGAGGATGGACTGAGCACTGATAAGGTGCGCATTATAGCTGCTGTCGATAAGATTGAGGCCGTTTTTACCCTTGAAATAGCTGCTGCGACCGGGCGGGACGGGCATGGTACTAAAATCAGTGCGGAGCGGGACGCCAAGATAGACCATCAAATCTTCGAGCATGAGTAGCTGAATGGCGATGTCTTTCGGCTGGGGCTGGGCAAAATGGAAGGAAGCGGACTCGAAAATGAAATCAGTGCGGGTCGGATAGACATTGTAGCGTTTGAGTTGTTTCTTGCTCAAGGCGATGACCTCGGCTTCGATGTTCTTCGTCGCTTCACGCATAGGCTCGGAATCGGCGTCGATATAGACACGTTTTGTCGTGTTCTTTGGAAGAGTGGCGAATTCGTGAGCAATGGCGGCGTCGAGAGACTCGAATTTTCCCACTTTGACGTCATTTTCGAACTGGATCGCGTGCGAAAGTCCGAAGGAAACCCAGAGCGTGACCTCAGGTTTCAGCCAAGTGGCGAGAAATTCGGTTTCGTGCGGGCGCTCACCGTCGATTTCGACGACATAGAACTCTCCTTTGCGCTGATAATAGAGAGCCTTGAACGGAGCGAAAAGGAAGAGTTTAATCCAGCGGAGTTTGGAGCCACGCACACCATCCATTCCAAGGAGATCAAAGGCAATGCCGAAAGCGGAGTTGGCATCATGAGAATAATGCGCGCGGTCACCCAACTCAAACTCAATCATATGAAGAAGCGTGGTCTTGCCAGCGGAACCGGTGACGGCAATAACGCGCGGATGCCAGCGTTTGAACGCGAAGTTGGCAAAAAAGCGGAAGTAGCGAGCTGCTACGAAGTAGAACCGTTTTTTGAACCTCATCACTGGTGTCATAGGTTCATTATAGCATAAGTCTTCGACTTATACTGTAATTGCCTCGCACTCGGAAAAACATATAAAATATGTTTTTCGCTCATTGCTCGTTATTATAGCATAGAGTTAGAGTGGACTTTAAGAAAACGCGGAATTTTTCGTGGCTATCTCTGTTATTTTCGGTGTCCGGGTAAGTTTTGGGCGCCAAATATTGACAAAAACGTTTTGGTGTGATATAATGGTAAAGAGGAGGTCTGTCTCAGATAAGATAGGCTGAATTGTAATTTTCTTTTTGCTAGAGATTTGTTCATATCAAAGGAGGGATTTTGATGAACAAAAAGACCACAAGGGAGGACGTTGCTAGGCTTTTTCCTGATGCTGATATTAAGGAGAAGGACGGGACGTTCTCGCTGCCCCTGCACAAAAATCCACCGTGTCTGCGGCTGGTAATCCCTGAGGAGTTGCCGGTCGGGTCAAACGCGACACCGCTGTTGCCGGGCGAGTTCCATATAAACAACTTGCCAGCACTCTGTGTCGCGCTAGAGACGGAATTTCCGGTCTGGGTCGCGGCTGGACGCTACGCCAATACTAAGGGTGATCCGGAGTTCCATTTCAGGGACTGGAAAGAAGCAACACAGCTGCTCTTGGTCACGAGATGGGAGTTGATCCCACCCCGGCGAGTTGCCGCTGGCATGGAGTCAGATTTCGCCAAGGAGTACCAGGCGGGCGCACTGATGCGCTTGACCCCGCCGCAGATGCTGGGGCTGAATCAGGTGCTCCCTTCACTGCCGGCGGAGGCGATGCCGGAACTCGGCTCGGAATCGGGAATGGATTTCTGGGTCATTGACCGGATGGACTTCTTTGAGCTGGAACGCAAATTGCTGTCCGAACAACTGCGCCAAGCGACCGTGATAGGTCAGCGAGAACAGGATGGCGACGCGGCGTACGTAATCTGCAAGCGGATGTTGGAAGACCTGGCGAGAGAAATCGCCAACGACGCGCAGCTTGAAGGCTGGAAGCTGGAGTGCCATGATAGCGAGGCTTTCCTGACGATGAAGGATCAGCACGGCAGCGTCCGCGGAGTGAAGGTGCTTTATACGCCGACCTATGTGACTGGCACACAGTGCCATGTGAAACGGGGGCGCGAGGGGACGCTGGTGTTTTGACGAGGGATGCTGGTGTCTTAAGTTTCCCAGCAACATCAAGACTCTATGGCAACATCCTAGCAAAAAGTCCTCGACTTTCGGATCGGGGACTTTTCTTTTACGTGCTCCGGATTTCTTTTCTTACATCTTGATAACTCCATGCGGAGAAATCTGCGATGTGCGTCAAGAAAAGCCGGAGCGTTGCTCCGGTTTTCTTTCCTTACATCTTGATTTCAGCGTCGACACCGGCTGGGAGGGCGAGATTCTGAAGCGAATCGATCGTCTTCGGAGTAGCGTTTGAGATGTCGATGAGGCGCTTGTGAACCTTCATCTCGAAGGCTTCGCCGCCGGTCTTGTAGACGTGTGGGGACTTCACGACGGTGAAGGTGCTGCGCTTAGTCGGCAGAGGCACTGGACCCGAAACGGTCGCGCCAGTGCGAACGGCGGTATCGACGATTTGTTTGGCGCTCTGATCAATCACGCGATGATCATAGGCCTTGAGGCGAATACGGATCTTCAGACCCTCTTCTTTTTTAGCTTCGGTCATTTATTCCTTTCCCTGCCCTATAACCTCAGATGGTCGCTAGACGGACTGTCTATGAGTTTTTAGGGCAAAATGCTTATACCTTATAGTTCCATTGTATCACACTTGAGGTTAAAAGTCAATAGTTTTCCTCCGGAAAACTATTGCTACTGGGCGGCTGCGAAAAGCCCCTGCCAAGAATAGCAGAGGCTTTTAGAAAGGTGAGTTAGCCGGAGGTGAGGGGCTAGAGGTAGAAGTTATAGGCAGAGCAGAATCGTCGCTGAGGTCAAGCGCGCTAGGTGTTGGCGCGGGCGATAGCAGCAGCATGCGGGTAGAAGGAATCGGTATAATCCTCATAGACCTTCGGTAAATCGCTGGTGACGGGGAGAGTGAAGCTGGTGCCGTAGAGCTGGTAATAATCGTCGGAGGGTGGATTGAAACCGAGTGGAGCATTATGGATGCGGGTGGGGCAACTGCGGGAGTTGATGAGCAGCGGTGCGGTGCCACTCGGGATCAGACCGCCAGTATGAGTGTAGAGATTGAGACTGACGCGGGCGATTTTATTGGGTCGAAGTTCCGGAAGCCTATGACCGGTGGGGAGCTCGAAATTTACACAGACTGGGAGTTTAGCGGCGCGATTCATCTCCTCGGCGGTACAGGCGGGTGTGGGAAGGTTCTGGATGTCGGGATGGCTGGCGATCTGTTCCGGGAAAAGGTCATATGCGAGGTCGCAGGGCAGGTGAGCGAAAATCTTTTCTGGGATGCGGTTGGTATAGTCCGGCGCCGTGGTGAGCTTGGCGAACATAGAGAAACCATAGAATGGATCTTCTTGCTCGTGCGCGACCGACAGAATCTGCGCCTGGATAGGGATGGAGCTCTGCCTCAGGAGGAGCGGGCAAATGATCTGTCGCTTCGGCGAGTCCAGCAGCAAACCGGGCAGAACCCGAAGGCGGATTTCGCGCTTCTCGGTAGGCTGCGCGTCGAGTTTCGGCAGGTTGAGAATGTCGGTGACAAGGAAGACGACGTGATCCATGTCGAGGTGGATGGTGATGCTCGGAGTTGGGAAGACTTTTTCTGGGCTAAAGATTTTCGGCGGAAACGGGACTTCGGGCGGGATGTGCTTGGTTGTTGAAACAGAGGTTTTCGACAGGTTCGACATGATGGCTCTCCTTTCTGGTTGTGGGGTGCGCTACAGATTTTGTAGATATTATCTTAATTATACCACTTTTCGTGTATATTGTCTAGGAAATTTGAAGAATGTGTGCTATAATGGAGGGAGAAGGTGTTAGCGAAGAGCTAATAGCTGGGGTTTTGGCGACCCTGGTTCGACTTTGACTGGAGTGGGCTAGCGAAGCTAGGCGAAGATTTCGACTTGCGACATCTGGCACATTTTGGTTAGGTTGGGCGGTTTTGTTTGGCCTGCTGGGCTATTCCGAAGGAGGGTTGATATGGCAAGACAAGCAATGGCCACAAATCGGCAACGCAGAGGGAGGGGCGAATCGGATTACGCGCTGCGAGTGAGACTGCTTGAGGCGCAAATGAGTCAGCTGATGCTGGAGCATTATGGACGAGCGAGCGACCGCGAGCGCTATGACGAACTGCGCCAACGGGCGCGGGCACTGGGCGGCGAGCTGGAGAAAACTTTTTGTTTCGATGAAAGCGGGAAAGTTCCGGCTGCGATGAACGGTCTGGCGCGGGTTTCTTATCGGCGGCCATACTGGCTAATGCGGGAGGAGCCTGGGTTGATAGCGACTGTGGGCTATGACCTACCGCGGCAGTTTGGGCAACTTGAGCTGGCTTTGGTGCGCGATGAGCGAACTTTTCAGCAGAAGGTGCGAAACTTGGCGTATGCCGGCGAGAGGCCGGTTGCAAGGTTGATGCTCGAGCCGGCACTGGAACCTCGGCTGAAAAAACTGGCGATGGAGGCTGGCGGGAGCTTAGAATTAAAGGCTTATAATGGCAAAACTTATGCTTATTATTACCGTTATACGCGCCTGAAGACGGCGACGGTCTTTAATTCCCTACTCAAGCACGCGCCGTATCACACGAGCGGCAAGCATCGCTATACGTTCTGGCTGCCGATTGACTACGTGTTGTTGCGGCAGATGCTGGAGAAGGACGCCGAGATTTATGCGGCGTTGCCGGAAGAGATGCGGCGACCGGGATACCCGGCGTGCGTCGACGGTTAGCCACGCCGGGTGGTGGCTATTAGTCACTCATCGTTCGCCCACTAGCCACTGATTATGGCAAAAACTCCCCCGCGAGATGCGAGGGAGTTTTTCTAGCGTTTGACAATAGCGCCTCCCGCCATAAATAGTCTTGACAAAATATAATATCTGTGATACAATGCTAGCACAGGCTATTTGATGCCTGTAGTACGTTTTGGTCAGTTGTAGTCAGGTTTTATAGATAGGAATAGGTTGGTTCTAAAGAGCCAGTCTATACTATCTATAAACGGAGGTTATTGTGATGGAAAAGTTCACAAAAGCGTACCTGGAGAACATCGCAGCCATGCGGCTGACCCATAAGACGCTGTATCGGCTTGACGATGATCTCATTGAGCGGCGCTACATCGACACTGTAGCGGAGGTCCTTGACAGGCTGGACGGAAGCCGAGTGGAGCTCTATATGGTCCCCTACGACGACAAGAGCGGGGTTTTCCTCCAACTGCGCTGCGGTGAGCACAAGTCCGACAAGCTCATCCCCGGCTATCTCTCTGGTGTCCTCGAGTTGGCACCATTCATCGCTGCGTGCGCTGGGCGGGCCAAGCCCGAGCCGGACAAACTGGAAGAGCTGAAAGGGCGCGTCACCCGACTGGAAGAGCGTGTAGGCATCAAGGGCGAGTCGTAAGCCACAGACTATCAAGGACGGCCTGAGCCGCACCACAAACATCGCACCAACTAATACCTGGAACTAGCCACAAAACTCCCCCGCTTTAGAGCGAGGGAGTTTTTCAAGTCGGACGACGTGCCGGAAGTAGAGGTCGCTATTATTTGATAATCGCCGTGACGACGCCGGAACCGACGGTCTTGCCGCCTTCGCGGATAGCGAAGCGGTCGTTGTTGTTCATAGCGATTGGCGCGAGCAACTTGACCTTGAAGGTGACGGTATCACCAGGCATGACGATTTCTTTGTCGGCTGGGAGTTCGACTTCACCAGTCACGTCAGTGGTGCGGAAGTAGAACTGTGGCTTGTAGCCCTTGGAGAATGGAGTGTGGCGACCGCCTTCTTCCTTCTTCAAGATGTAGACCTGAGCCTCGAATTCGGTGTGTGGGGTGATCGAGCCTGGGGCAGCGATGACCTGACCGCGTTCGATTTGCTCACGTTCAATACCGCGGAGCAAGAGACCAGCATTATCACCAGCTTGACCCTGATCGAGAGTCTTATGGAAGGCTTCGATACCGGTCACGACGGATTTCTGAGTGTCTTTGAGACCAACGATTTCAACTTCGTCGTTCAACTTGACGGTACCCTGCTCAATACGACCAGTAGCAACCGTGCCACGACCCTTGATGGAGAAGACGTCTTCAACAGGCATCAAGAATGGCTTATCAAGATCGTGCTCTGGGACTTCAAAGTATTCGTCCATAGCCTTAACGAGGTCCATGATGGCTTGCTCATTCTCGGCATCGCCTTCGAGAGCCTTCGTGGCGGAACCCTTGATGATTGGGGTGTTATCGCCGTCAAAGCCGTATTTGTTCAAAAGTTCACGGACATCCATCTCGACGAGTTCGACGAGATCTGGATCAGCGAGGTCCATTTTGTTCAAGAAGACGATAATCTTCGGGACGTTCACCTGGTGAGCCAAGAGGACGTGCTCACGAGTCTGTGGCAACGGACCATCGTTGGCAGCAACCACGAGAATAGCACCATCAACCTGAGCAGCACCGGTAATCATGTTCTTAATGTAGTCGGCGTGGCCTGGCATATCGACGTGTGCGTAGTGGCGATTTTCGGATTCGTATTCCTGGTGAGAGGTGGCGATGGTAATACCACGAGCCTTCTCTTCTGGAGCGTTATCGATTTGGTCGTAAGCGACAGCTTTGTTAACTTCAGATGGGAGTTTTTTCGCGAGTACGTTAGTAAGCGCAGCCGTCAAGGTAGTTTTACCGTGGTCAACGTGGCCCATCGTACCAACGTTGATATGTGGCTTGGAACGGTCAAAATTTGCCATTCTTTCTCCTTTTAATTATTATTTGTGTCAGAGCGCTAATATCAACCAGCTCCAACTCTACCTATATATAATATATGATTTCGGGGGAGTTGTAAAGAGGTTTTATCTGGGAAAATTGGATAGACTGTCAAAAGTGCGATGAAAACATAAAAAGTATTGACTTTTTTAAGTATGTATGCTACAATGGAGGTAATCCAATGAAAATGTATTTTAATTTTCGTGGAGGCTCATTACCAGTCAAATCATCTCGGATACAATCATTTAGATTGTGCCGATATGTCAAAGATGCACGAAACTATCATCCAACCATTTGATGAGGGGAGTAAATGCGTCCTCTTATCCAGAGAAGACAGGGAGGTCTTGAAAAAATGAAGACTAGCATTATCCGCCATGTGAGAACCGCACTGACAGTTGCCATCGTACTTTGTCTCTGCCTGAGCCTTAGCGCGACGGCGTTGGCTTGCGGCACCGGTGCCATGATCGACGATAGCGAGTACGATGCGCCTCTTGCGGCTACCGTACCATCGTCCTATGGAGTCCCCGGCGAGTCCCCCACCGACAATGAGTCGGACTTGGCGGCTGATATGCCCCATGAGACGGCGCTTGGCTCAAGTACGAATGCCGGCGACAAGCTGGATCTGGCGCTCGACACGCTCATTGATGGCGTGGACGATAGCGAAGCGCAGGAAGTATACTGCGTGACAATCGCGTACGTCTGGTACGACTACGGTCAACAGCCCGTGACCATGGGCTACGAACGCTTCTTCTGTCAAAAGGGAGAACACTTCGACTTTGCTCTGGCCCCGATTTCTGAGGACAGGAGGGTCTTGAACGATAGGATTTCTGACGTGATTGACACGGACGTGACCTTCATCGTCTGGTTTTTGCCCACCGTCTATGAGGACACGCCAGTCTTGGCTCCTGTGGCCGAAGAAGACACCACGTCGGACGGACCGAGCAGACGGTTCACCTAACCTTTCTGGCGCCAAGCCACACTACTACGCTGCAACCTTTTGTGCATTTTTGACAAATCCCTATTGGGAAGTACGTTTTCTTCTCCGGGGCTTACCGCCCCGGAGACTACCTTGAATTGTGTTCGAGATGATTTGATTGTTCCGTCATTATTTCAATAATGGTTTACTCATCGAGTAGAGAGATGATTTGGGCGCCGTATTTTTCGAGGTCGGCCTTGACATCGGGGCGGTCTAGCCACTCAAAATCGACGGTTTTAGCAACGTAGCCGACTTTTTTGCGGATTGAGCGGTCAGTAGCATGACGCCCCTCGGTCGTTCCCTGTCCCTGTGTATATTCATACTCGTCGAGGACGAGAATATCGCCAGGCTGACAGTCAAAATCATTGATACGATACTCAAAGGTCTTTTCGCCAGAGAAGATTTTCTCGAAATATTCGGGACTGATTTTCTTATGGATTTCTTTCATTGGATTACTCCTTGGTTAATTTGATAAGATGTCTGCTGTCTTAATAAGACGTTCGCCAGCGATTAAGGGGTTGAGCTTGCGGGATTTGATTTTTGGTAGATGATCGGTAGGGATGTCGGCAGGAGTGATAGTCGCAAACTCCTCAAGGAGGGCGGACAATTCCGGGTCGGGCGTCGCGCGGAGACGCTCGAGGAGCGTTTTTTCGCCGTAGATGTAAAGGTCGTCATAAGAAATGTGATTATGAGTAATAGCCAAGCGAGCGATACGAGCTAGCAGCCCCATCATGTAGACATCTTCCGGGTCGCTGCACGCGGCGTCTAGAGCCTTGGCGGCTAATAAAGCCTTTTTGCCAGCGGAGACAGTTTTGAAGCCAATTTCGGGGAGATGGTCTTCGTTTTGATATATGGTGGCGCTGGCGACGAGCTCGCGGATGGTGTCGCGAGAGAGATCCTGCGTCCAGCCAATGCCGGAAAGAATTAGGCCATCGAGGCGGTCGGCGCAAAGGCGGGGACGGTTATTATCAACGATAGAATATTGTTTGAAATCAACTACGTCGGTAAGCCTAATATGATCAGAGGCAAGGTAGTCCATGAGTTGCCGATCGGAGCGGATAAGACGTTCAGTATAAGTTTCTGTGCTCTCTTGGTTCTCATAGTCTTGATTCATGAAATCAATTGCGTGAGAGAAACAGGGGGTCGCGATGTCGTGGAAGAGGGCAGCGAGAATAACGGCGGGTTCGGAAGTGAAGCGAGCAGCGAGGAGGGCGGTTGACAGGGAGTGATCAAAACGGCTGATATATTCGGGGAAATGGTAAATTGCGGGTGAGGCATAATCCATGCCGCAGAAATAGCCCACATCTTTCGGCCGACGCATAGACGGGCATTGCAGATATTTTTCTAGGAAAGCAGGGGTGCCGTCGGGCGCTAGCTCCGAAAGATAAAATTGATAATCGGTCATTTCTTTTTCCCTTGCTCCTTGATTTCCGTGATTTGGTCGCGGAGGAGAGCAGCTTTCTCGAAGTCGAGGTTGGCGGCGGCAAGTTGCATTTGGGACTGAAGCTCCTTGATGAGGCTGGGAAGTTCTTCCTGCGGAATGCGGCGGAGATCGAGCTTGGAAACTTCCTCTTTTTCGGGGATGATGGCGCGGAGGCCAGCGGAGATTTCTTTCTTGACGGAGCGGGGAGTGATATTATGCTCCTTGTTGTAGGCTTGCTGGATTTCGCGGCGGCGGTTGGTCTCGGAGATGGCTTTCTCCATGCTCTCGGTGATATTGTCGGCATACATGATGACTTTGCCGTTGACGTGGCGGGCGGCGCGACCGATGGTCTGGATGAGGGCGGATTCGGAGCGGAGGAAGCCTTCTTTGTCGGCGTCGAGGATAGCGACGAGAGAGACTTCGGGGAGGTCGAGACCTTCGCGGAGAAGGTTGATGCCGACGAGGACATCATAAACACCAGCGCGGAGGTCGCGGAGAATATCACCGCGTTCGAGAGTGTCGATGTCGGAATGAATGTAGGCAACTTTAATGTTGCGCTCTTTGAGGTAATCGGAGAGGTCCTCGGCCATTTTCTTGGTCAGAGTAGTGACGAGGGTGCGCTGGTTCTTCGCAATGCGGGCGTCGATTTCTTCCATTAAGTCGTCAATTTGGCCCTCGGAGGGACGGACTTCGATTTCGGGGTCGAGTAATCCGGTCGGGCGAATAACTTGCTCGGCAGGAGCGGGAGAATGCTCGAGCTCATAGGGGCCAGGGGTGGCGGAGACGTAAATCGCGTGCTTAACATGCTGCTCGAACTCGGTGAAAATCAGAGGGCGGTTGTCGAGGGCGCTGGGAAGGCGGAAACCATATTCGACGAGAGTGGTCTTGCGAGCATGATCTCCGTTGTACATGCCACGGACTTGAGGGAGAGTCATGTGGCTTTCGTCGACGAGGAGAAGAAAATCCTCGGGGAAAAAGTCAATCAAGGTCGCAGGAGGCTGGCCGGGGCGACGGCCATCGAGGTGACGAGAATAATTCTCGATACCCTTGACGAAGCCGGTTTCGCGGAGCATTTCGAGGTCGTATTTCGTGCGCTGGGAGAGGCGCTGCGCTTCAAGGAATTTGTCGTGCTTCTCGAAGTATTTGAGGCGTTCTTTATACTCGGCCTCGATGCTAGTAATAGCGCGTTCGAGCTGGTCCTTCGGAGTGGCGTAGTGGGTGTTTGGGAAGATATGGATGCGGTCAGGTTTTTCGCGGGTTTCGGCGGTCAGAGGGTCAATAATACGGACGTTCTCGAGAGTATCGAACCCGAACTCAAAGCGATAGCCCCATTCCCCGCTAGCTGGGAAGAGGTCGACGGTGTCGCCCATGACACGGAAATTGCCGCGCTCGAAAGCGAGGTCATTGCGATGATATTGCATAGCGACGAGATAGATGATGAAATTCTGCTGGCTGAGGGTTTCGGCGCCTTGAGTTGAAACGTCAACGAGGGGTTTATCAGGCATTTCTTCGGGAGAAATGTTGGAGAGAAGATGAGAGAGAGCATCCGGACCGGCGACCCGCCAAACGCCATCTTGCTTGATGAGGGGGAGAGACATTTCGGTGTAATGGTCGGGCGAACCGATGCCATAAATACAGGAAACCGAAGCGACGACGATGGTATCAGGACGAGTGAGGAGGGCGACGGTCGCAGCGTGGCGCAGGCGGTCGATCTCGTCATTAATGGCGGAATCTTTTTCGATGTAGGTGTCGGTCGAAGCGATGTAGGCTTCGGGCTGGTAATAGTCGAAGTAGCTGACGAAATAGTGGACCTCGTTTTTCGGGAAGAACTCGCGGAACTCGGAATAGAGCTGAGCGGCAAGGGTTTTATTGTGGGCGAGAATGAGGGTGGGGCGCTGGTAATTCTGGATGATGTTCGCCATGGTGAAGGTCTTGCCAGAGCCGGTGACGCCGAGGAGAGTTTGTTCGCGGACGCCGGCGTCGAGACCAGCGGTGAGCTGGGCGATGGCTTGAGGCTGATCGCCAGTGGGCCGATATTTAGAAACCAGTTCAAATTTAGGCATATATATATTATATACTGTTTTGGGGAGATTGGGTGGGTTTCGGCTTTAGGATTGTGGTGAGGCTGTGATTTCCGGGTTTGTGATGAAACTGGGCGTTTTAATATTGACTTTTCGAGCGATGTGTGCTATAATGGTGATATAAGGGGATATTGGGTGGTCTAGGGGCGCACATTAAGTTTTTACGACTTTTGCCCAATATCCTGATGCTCTACACTACACTGTCGAGGCGGAGGGAAAAGGTTTGAAGAAAATAGTTGTCATCATGATTGCGGTGATGGGGCTGGTTTTTGCCTGGTGTATGTTGCCGGCAGAATCGGGACCCAACATCTCAAGCGAAAGCGAAGGTCCGAGCATTAAAAGCATTATCTATGACATCAAGGATCAGGAGTTCGAAACCATAGCAGCATTTGATGTAAATGGCCAGCTCTTGTTCGACACGACGGACAGACTCCATGGCGAAGTGACTATGAGCGCCGAGCAAGTGGAACAATTCGGAGACCGAAATGGCGCGCTTATCGTCCATAATCATCCCGGATCTACGAGCTTTTCGGCGGGAGATCTTCAGGTGGCAGCCAAAATGAAAACTTGTCGGACAATCGTGGTGACCTATGATCGCTTGTATATCTTGTCGCCCGGTTGGAGAGGCTGGGGCGACCCAGACGAGCTGAGAACGGCGCATGAGAAATACGGCAGGTATTACACAAAGCTGGCGAATGAAGCCGAGAGCTGGGATTCCATCTTGGGGCGATCGCGCTGGATTTGCGATCAAACCGTGGCGGCCGTGGCCCAAGATTTTGGCCTGGACTACAGGCAGGTCATGATTAAAGACCTGCTTTGCTTCAATGGAATTCAGGTAGTGACGAATGAGTGAGGGTCGTAAAAGAGGGTGTGCCTCTGGTGCATCCTTTTTTATGCCTTTTAATGAGCAGGACACTGGGGTTTGGCTCGTGATTTTGGGTTTTGTGGGGTTTTTATATACTATTCTACACTCGCGGTGAGGAGCTCGAGGAGAGCGGCTTCATCGATAGTAGGGATGCCGAGCTTGGCTGCCTTATCGGTTTTGCCCTTGCCGGGCTTGCTGCCCGCAATGAGGGCGGTGGTGGTTTTCGTGACACTACTCGTGACGGTGGCGCCGAGGGTGCGGAGCTGGTCTTCAGCGGCTTCGCGGCCCATGCTTTCGAGAGTGCCAGTGATGATATAACTTTTGCCGGAGAGTGGCAGTTCTCTAGTGTTTTCGGCGACTGGTTTTATGCCGAGATCTTTCAACTCGGCGAGCATTTTGAGGTTGTCCTCGTCGGCAAAATAAGCGAGAATGGATTCGGTGACAATTTTGCCAATGTCGGGGAGTTTTTGGAGGTCTTCTGCAGCTGCGGTCGCCAGTTCATCAATATTCGAGAAGGCGCGGGCGAGAGTGGCGGCGGTTTGGGCGCCGACATGGCGGATGCCGAGGGCAGTGATGAACTTGTGGAATGGAGGGGTTTTGGAATCCTGGATGGATCTCACGAGGTTCTGGGCAGAAAGCTCAGCGAAACGCTCAAGGCGGGCGACCTTCGGGGCAGTGAGCCGATAGAGGTCAGGGAGGGCTTTAACGAGGCCAGAGTCGATGAGGGCGGCAACGTTTTTCTCGCCAAGGCCATCGATGCTGAGGGCAGGCTTCGAGGCGTAATATTCAATAGCGCGCTTCAGGATGAGGTCGGAGTTTTCGCCTTTCACACGGTAAACCACTTCTCCTTCGGGGCGCTCAAACTCAAGTTCGGGATATTGGAGGTGAAGGGCAGCTTCATAATCGAAGGGTTCAGTGTTTTCGGGACGGAGTGGAAGGAGGACTTCTTTCACCTGAGGAATGATATCGCCGGCTTTATAGATAATTACGGTGTCGCCGATACGGACATCAAGGCGGGCGATTTCGTCGGCATTATGGAGGCTGGCGTGACGGACGGTGCTGCCAGCGACAACGACCGGGTCGAGAATGGCGACAGGAGTGGCGGCGCCGGTGCGGCCGATAGAAATGACGATATCGCGAACTTTGGTAGTGGATTCCTCGGCCGGGAATTTGAAGGCGACGGCGCCACGCGGGGTTTTGCCGACGATGCCGAGCTTTTGATAGACAGCGCGGTCGTTGATTTTGATGACCATGCCGTCAGTGTTGAAGGGCAAGGTCTGGCGATAGTCGGCAAGGCGGGCGATTTCCTTCTCGACCTCCTCGATGGTTTTATAGATATGATCTTCGCCGGAAGTGCGAAAACCGAGCTCGCGAAGCTTTGCGTAGGCTTCGGAGTGCTTCGGGAGATTCGGCTGAACGAGGTCGTAGGCCATGAAACGAAGTTTGCGGCTAGCGGCGATTTTCGGGTCAAGCTGACGAATGCTGCCGGCGGCGAGGTTGCGAGGATTAGCGAAAGGTTTTTCACCGGCTTTCTCCTGTTTCGCGTTCAGGGCGTCGAAATCTTTTTTGAAGATGACGATTTCACCACGGACTTCGACATGACCCTTGAGAATATCTGAGGCTTCAGGGGCTTCAGAGGTTTCGGGGGGATTTGAAGTTTTTGAGGTCTTCGGGGTTTTTGGGGTTTTGGAGGTTTTCGGGACGAGACGGAGCGGGACATTCTCAATGGTGCGGACATTCATGGTGACGTCTTCACCGACCAGGCCGTCGCCACGAGTGACGGCTTTTTCGAGAAGACCGTCTTGATAATGGAGGGCGCAGGCGAGGCCGTCCATCTTAATGTCAGTGAAATATTCTTGGATGGGGCCGACGAGTTTTTCGTTGGAGGTGACCCAGTCGCGAATTTCGTCAGCGGAAAAAACGTCGGCGAGCGAAATCATGCGGTCTTTGTGAGTGACTTTTTCGAACTTGTCGAGAGCTTTGCCAGCGACGCGCTGAGTCGGGGAGTCGGGCGTGATGAGTTCGGGAAATTGTTTCTCCAGTTCGGAAAGTTCGTGCTTCAGGGAGTCGGCGGCTGCCTCGGACATGATTGACTCGTCGAGGACGTGATAATGATAGCGGTAATCGTTGATGAGTTCGCGCAGTTTTGCGATGCGGGCTGTGGCGTCAGATTTAGCTGGATTATCGGTATTAGGTTCTACATTGGTCACACTGGCTTCGGTGTTGGTTGGGTTGGCGGGTTCGGTGTTTGTTAAGCTGGCGGCTTTGGTTTTTGTCATTTTTCCTCCACTTGTATCTACTGGATTTATTGTAGCACATTTTCTGGTTTTCGGCGGAGTGCGCGGCCTTATGGATGACTTAATGGTTTCGTAATACGGGCGAATTTGGTCTTGCTTTTGCTGGTAAATGATGCTAGAATGGAGTTATTAAGTTTTGGTTATTACTCGCCCTTCTTTGAGCGGGTAATTTCTATTTGAAATAACGGTTTGTTGAGTAAACGGATCGTTAGAACCATAACCTACTCCTCCTTCCTCCCTTATTAAGTTGCTTTTAGTAAGAGCCTAAATTCGTCCGTATTTTCAGCGTAGCATACTTTGAGGGATTTTACCAAGCACAAGTGTTTATGAAATTATTGCGTTTTTGCTAAAAATGGAAGTGTTATTGGTTATTTTTAGAGTTTG
>CANAUU010000014.1 GCA_947364965.1 uncultured Candidatus Saccharibacteria bacterium
ATCTGTGGTGCCGAAGTCGTTGATTTTTTGGAGGAGCTCGTTAATTTCCTGACGAGTGAGTTTTTCATGGTTGCCAGTAGGCTCGTCAGCGATGAGGATTTTCGGTTGACGAGCGACGGAACGAGCAATGCTGACACGCTGACGTTCTCCGCCGGAGAGGGTAGTTGGGAACTTGTTGGCTTTGTTCTCGAGACCGACGAGATCGAGGACTTTTGGGACAGTTTTGTTGATTTCGCGGTTGCTCATACCGGCAATTTCAAGGGCGAAGGCGACGTTTTCAAAAACAGTGCGGGTCGGGAGGAGCTTGTAATCCTGAAAAACTACGCCTAGGCGACGGCGGTAGTGTGGAATGTGGCGACGACGGACATAGTCAAGATCGATGCCGCCAATGATAATCTTACCAGAGTCGGGTTGCTCTTCCTTGGTGATCATCTTGATTAGGGTGGATTTGCCGGCGCCGGATTTACCGACCAAAAAAACAAACTCGTGCGGCTCGATGTGAAGAGAAATATTGTCGAGCGCCGGTTCTTCATCGCCTGGATAGGTCTTAGTTACGCGGTCGAGCAAAATCATACTATTATAATACCACAAGCGTTATTAACATTCAAGGTTTTGTGAACTCGAGGGCTGAGTGAGTAGGCTTGTTTAAGACTGGAGGTCGAGATAGGTGTCAATAAAATCGTCGAACTTGCCGTCAAGCACGGCATCGGGGTCTTTGTTTTCGTGTTTGGTGCGAGTGTCCTTGACGAGTTTGTATGGTTGGAGAACGTAGTTGCGAATCTGTTGACCCCATTTGGCGGATTCTCCGGCGCGGAGTTTGTCGATGCTTTCGGCGTGTTGCTCCTGTTGCATTTGGAGAAGTTTGCCGCGGAGGATTTCCATGGCCTTTTCCTTGTTTTGAAGCTGAGAACGTTCGTTTTGGATAGCGACAACGGTGTTGGTCGGGAGGTGGGTGATACGGACGGCGGAGTTAGTAGTGTTAACGCTTTGACCGCCATGCCCGCCAGAGTGATAAACATCGATACGAAGATCTTTGTCGTCGATTTTAATTTCATCGTTGTTTTCAATAATGGGTAGGATTTCAACGAGGGCGAAAGACGTCTGGCGCAGATTATCGGCATTGAAGGGTGAAAGACGGACAAGGCGATGAACCCCATGTTCGCTTTTCAGAAGGCCATAGGCGTTAGTGCCAGAAATTTCATAGACAGCGGTCTTAATGCCGGCTTCTTCCCCGGCAGAGCGCTCTAGGCAGGTGGCTTTGAATTTTTTACGTTCGGCCCAGCGGAGATACATACGTTCAAGCATGCTAGCCCAATCCATAGCTTCAGTGCCGCCAACGCCGGAAGTAATGCGAATAATGGCGCCGTTCTTGTCGAATTTGCCGGTGAAACGGAGGGCTTTTTTGAGGTCGGTGAGGTTGCTCTCGAGAGTGGCGATTTGTTCTTCGAGTTCTTGGTTTAGGCTGGCATCATCGAGGGCGATGAGTTCGCCAAGGTCATCTAGTTGAACTTTGAGTAATTTCCAGGGCTGTATTTCGTCGCTCAGGCGGGCGAGTCTCTCGTTGGCAGTGCGGGCGTGCTCGGGGTTGAGCCAAATTTCTGGCTCGGCGACTTCGGTTTCGAGTTGCTCGAGTCCGGCGAGTTTGTCGTCGATTTTCAATTTAGCCCAAGAGGAGTTGAGCTCATCGCGAAGATTAGAAAGGCGTTTTTGAAGTTCGGTCATGGGATTTATTGTAGGGTTTTGATAAGTTCTTGAAACTGGGCGCCGCGGTCGTAGACATTTTCGAACATATCGAAACTAGCGGCTGCCGGCGACATGAGGACAATACTTTTGGCGAAAGACTCGGCTTGTCTACGAGCGCATTCGACTGCTTCGGGGAGGGTTTCGGCAAACGTGGAATGAGTAAGAAGTTTCTGGAGTTCTTTACCAGATTCGCCAATTAAGATAATTTGTTTGATTTGAGGGTTGCTTTGGACGATTTCGGCGATTTCGGGAAGATCGGCGTTGTTGGTTTTGTCGCGGCCGCCGGCGATGAGGATGACATTTTGGTCTGGGAAAGATTTGACAGCGACTTCAAGTGAGGTTGGAGTGGTAGAAAAGTTATCGTCGTAGTATTTGACGTGGTTGAGTTCACGGAGGAATTCAAGGCGATGCGGGAGAGTCTTAAACTCGGCGAAGGTCTTGATAATGATGTCGCGGTTTTGATTGATGAAATCATCTAGGGTTAATCCGTAAATTTGCGAAACGGCGAGAAGTGCAGCTTCGGCGTTGTCGCGATTGTGCTGACCAGGGACGGAAAGATGGTTAAATAAGTTGGTGAGGTGGGAGTTTTGGGTCGGGTAGGCGAGCTTATTCGCGGGACTTTGCTGGGCGATTTTGGCGGAGACGGGATTGTCTTGATAATAAATACAGTAATCGTTGGAAGTTTGGTGCCTGCATATGTTGGACTTGGCGCTAACGTAGTCATCGAGGTCGTCGTGGACATTGAGATGGTCAGGTTCGATACCAAGGATGACGGCGACGTGGGGGGATTTTTCGAGATCCCAGAGTTGGAAGCTGCTCATTTCGTAAATGACAATATCGTCGGGACATAGCCGGTCTAAAATGTCGATGGCTGGCGTTCCGATGTTGCCAACGAGGTAAATATTTCTGTTCGCAGTTGTTTTATTTTTATTCTCGCTTTCGTTGAGGTTTCTGAGTAGATCGGTGATGAGAGTGCAGGTGGTTCCCTTGCCCTTGGTGCCCGTGACGCCAATGATTGGGCAGGGGCAATGCTCAAAGAAATAGCGAGTGATGCTGGACCAGCCGGAGTGTGGATGGACGGAGGGGCTGCGCAAGATGAGGTCGAAGCCGTCGAAATTGGTTTTTGTTAAATCTTCAAGCGTGAAGTCGTCGAAAATGGCAACTTCATGATTTTTGCCGGTAAAATATTTTTCGGCGCTCTTACCTTCTTTGCCAAAACCCAATATCGCGATATTCATAAATTAATTGTAGCACATTTTCCGCTGTCAGAAATGAAGACGATCGGCGAGCTCGACGATGGCGGCTTTTTCGACGGAACTGACGGCGACAAGGGCGCTAATTTCACTGCCGATAAATTCACGAGCCAGATCGACCATGGTGGATTTTTTAATCTTTTTGACAAGATTGGACATACGGTCGTATTTTTCGATTGTGCCATTGGTGAAATAACCATCAGCGTAATAATCGGAGATTTGGCTAACAGTTTGGGCGCCCATTTGGTAGCGACCGATGGCATAGGATTTGGCAGCAGCGATATCGTCGTCGCTAATATCTCCATTCAGGACGTTGTTGAGTTCCTTATGGATGAGGTCGAAGAGTTTGGTCGAGCTTTCCAAGTTGACTTCGCCGTCGAAGTCCCAAGAGGCATTATGCCAGCCGTTGGAAAGGTCGCTGCCCATGCCGTAAACAAGACCGTATTTACGGGCTTGGCCGAGGATTTTGCTGCTCATGGTGCCATTCAAAATATGATTGAGGCAGTTCATAGCATAGACTTCGCTGGGTTCGAGTTTGCGCGGGGTGAGCCAAGTGAAGGCGAAAGTGATATTGGAAGCGTCTTTGCGACGGATGAGGACTGGAGCGGATGAATGAAGATCGTCGGTCGGGATTTCAAAACGTTCGCCGGGGCGCAGATCCCAATCTTCGAGCATACGCATGATTTTGTGCTTGCGGTGGCGAAGGTTCCCAGCGATGATGAAGCGAAGATTGTGTGCCGTATGAGTACGACGGTAGTGCTCGCGAATGTCTTTTAGCTCGATGCCGCTGATGGTTTTGATGCGCTCTTGAAGGTCAGGCACATTTTCGCCAACCATTTGTTGAAGGCGGGGCCAGAGTAAACGAGCGTAATCATTCATGTAGCCGGTGAGCTCGGCGCGAACGTTCCCTTTTTCGCTTTGGAGTTCTTCGTCGTTGAAACGGGGTTGGGCGATGGCGACTTGCTGGAGTTGCATAATGCGATCCCATTCGAAATCGGCGCATTCGCTTTCGTAGCAAACAGAAAAATCAGATGTCCAGGCGTTATGATAGGCGCCGTTTTTGGTGAAATCAGCTTCGAAGGCTTGTTCGCTAGTATATTCAGCGTTAGCGCCGAAGGCAAGATGCTCGACAATGTGGGCAATTTCATAGACTTCGGGGCGTTTCGCGTAGCGCATACCGGCACGAAACTGAAATTTCGTGTTCATAACGCTCGCACCCGGGACGTCAATCAGTAAACCTTTTGCGCCGGAAGCAAGAACAATTTCTTCGGCGGAATGTTTTATTGTTGTTTCCCTTTCTTCTTGTTTTGGCGCTGTTTTTTCTTGTCTTTGCGGGCGAGATTGCGTTGTTGGTTGATGTGGGTGTTGGTTGTAGCCGGGCTGCTGTTTTCCTTAAACTCTTTGTCAAGATTTTTTTCGCCAGCAGAGATTTCGTTGACGCCCTTTTCGGTGGCGCTTTCGGCCATCTTAGTGAGTTCGGATTCGTATTCCTGGCCGTCAGTGAGCTTCTCGGATTGAGCTTCGAGCTTGGTGAGGCTCAAGAGAATCTTCAAAACTTCTTCGCGTAGACTCTTTTCGAGACCATCAAAGAGTTTCTGGGACTCGCTGCGATACTCGACGAGCGGATCGCGTTGACCGACACTGCGCCAGTGGATGCCCTCGCGGAGGTGCTGCATATTCTCGAGGTGCTGCATCCAGAGGGTGTCGAGAACCTTGAGATAGACTTCGCGTTCGATTTTGCGCATGATCTCTGGCTCGAATTCGGCTTCTTTTTCGGCATATTGACGCTGAATTTCATCGTAAAGCGCGGCAGAGCGGTCTTTTTCTTTGCGCATTTTACCGATTTTTTCAACTTTTTCTTCGTCAATGTTAAAGATGTCAAGAATGTCATCAACGAATTTATGATTGATATGGGCACTATCTTTCGTAAGGTCGGCAGCAGCAACTTTCATCAGGCGTTTGATTTCGTCATGAATGCTCTCGCCATCGAGGATTTTGCGGCGCATACCGTAGACGACTTTGCGGTGACGATTGATGACGTTGTCGTATTGGACGACATTTTTGCGGGAATCGAAGTTGAAGCCTTCAATGCGCTTTTGGGCGGATTCGAGAGTTTTGGAGACGGATTTGTTCTGGATTGGAGTATCTTCATCGACGCCAAGACGAGACATAATCATGGCGATGCGATCACCCTGGAAAATGCGCATGAGGTCATCTTCGCAGCTGACGAAGAATTGAGTGGTGCCGGGGTCGCCTTGACGTCCACCGCGTCCGCGGAGCTGGTTGTCGACACGGCGCGAATCGTGGCGTTCGGAACCGATGACGACGAGACCGCCGAGTTCCTTGACGCCTTCGCCGAGTTTAATGTCGGTGCCGCGACCGGCAAGGTTGGTGGCGAGCGTGACGGCGCCTTTTTCACCGGCTTTGGCGACGATGGCGGCTTCGCGTTCGTTGTTTTTAGCGTTTAGGAGTTCGTATTTGATGCCTTGAGTATCGAGATAGCGAGCGATTTGCTCGTTTTTCTCAATGCTGGCAGAACCGACGAGAACTGGTTGCCCGCGGTCGTGATACTTTTTAATTTCGGCAGCGATAGCACGGAGTTTGCCGGCTTCGGTGCGATAAATGAGGTCATCTTTATCGACACGTTGGATGGGTTTATTGGGCGGAATTTGGATGACGTCGAGAGAATAAATCTGCTGGAACTCTTCGGCTTCGGTAAAAGCGGTACCAGTCATGCCGGAGAGTTTGTGATAGAGACGGAAGAAGTTTTGGAAAGAAATGGTGGCGAGAGTCATAGACTCTTGTTTGACGGCGACGCCTTCCTTAGCTTCGATGGCTTGATGGAGGCCTTCGTTGTAGCGGCGACCTTGCATGAGGCGACCGGTGTGCTCGTCGACAATCACGACATCGCCGCTATTGGTGACGACGTAATCTTTGTCGCGACGAAAAACGATTTGCGCACGGAGGGCTTGTTCCATGTGGTAGACGAGGCGGGTGTGTTTTACGGAGTAAAGGTTTTTAATACCGAGAATCTCTTGGACTTTCTCGACACCCTTGTCGGTCAAAGTGACGCTGCGGCGTTTTTCGTCGAAGACGTAGTCATCATCGACGAGTTGAGCGGCAACTTTAGCGAATTGGTAGTAGGCGTCTGGATTGTCGCCGGCCGGAGCAGAAATGATGAGAGGGGTGCGAGCTTCGTCGATTAGGATAGAATCGACCTCGTCGACGATAGCATAATTAAGACCACGTTGGCGGAGATATTGGGGCTCGCTAACCATATTATCGCGGAGATAGTCGAAACCGAATTCATTGTTGGTGCCGTAGGTAATATCGGCAGCATAGGCTTCTTTGCGAGTGGCGGGCTTCAAATGGCGGAAACGCTCGTCTTCGTGTTCATCGTTTTCGTATTCTGGGTCATAGACGAAACTGGCTTGGTTGATGATGACGCCAACGCTTAAGCCAAGGAAATGATAAACTGGAGCGTTCCAACCAGCGTCGCGTTGGGCGAGGTAGTCGTTGACAGTGACGACGTGAACACCGCGACCAGTCAGGGCATTGAGGACGGCTGGTGAAAGAGCGACGAGAGTTTTACCTTCACCGGTTTTCATTTCGGCAACATTACCTTCGTGGAGAGCGATACCGCCGATTAGCTGAACATCGAAAGGTCGCATACCGAGAATACGCTTCGAAGCTTCGCGAGACATGGCGAACGATTCGGCAAGGATGGCGCCTAGTTCTTTCTCGCTACCGTCTTTGAGTTGTTTTTTGAGTAGTTCGGGCTGCTGAGCGAGTTCTTCGTCGGACATTTTTTCGTATTTTGGCTCGAGTTTATTGATCTCGAGTACCTTTTTATACATACGACGAAGGATTTTTTTCTGCGCGTCGCCAAATACTCCTTGTAAAATACGGGTCAACAAAGTTTTGTCGGCAAGTTTGTCGGTTGGTTTCTTTTCCTTGGTGGCTTTCTGGGCATTTTTGGCGTTTTGCTTGTCTGTGCCTTTAGCCTTGGCGGTTTTGACGATCTTAGCTTGATCGGCGTTGGCAGTGCTATTAGTTTCTTTCATCGGACATATTCTCCACGATCTCTACTCAAAAATTATACCCCTTAATTATAGCACATTAGCCACGTTTATTGAAGAGCCCTTTGAGGCCTTTCTTGGGGGCGCGTGGTGTGACTTCGGTCTTATAGCGGCGGACCTGACCCTTCAGCTTGGCTTCGATGATGTCGATGCCGGCAAAGACGTTTGAACATTCATCACGGGCGGTAATAACTTTACCACCGGGAATTTCCATTGCGGCGGAAATTTCGTATTTGTTGCCATGAGCGCGATCAACTTCAGTGACGACGATTTTAGCGACGATGTCTTTTTTGCTACCGCGTGGCATATAGCGGTCGAGCTTGCCAATGCGTTTTTCAGCGTATTTGCGGAAGCTGTCAGAGATTTTGTAATTATTGCTGCCGCTAATTTCGATTTTATCGATCACGAAGACCTCCTTTTTATAAACCTAGGCTACTCAGACCACCCATGAGTGGCTTCATCTTGTCGGTAGCTATTTCTTGAGCTTTGGCGTAGCCATCGCGCATACAATCTTCAATCCAGTGCTCGAGCTCTTGGATGTCGTCGAGGTCGACTTTTGCGGGGTCGATTTTGACGCTTTTGATTTTCAGCTCGCCAGTAATCTGGACAGTGACGGCACCATCGCCGGCTTCGACTTCAACAATTTCGTTCTTGAGGGACTTCTGTGCTTTGCGTAGCTGGTTCAACATTTTCATTTGATCCATAGTTGCACCCATTTTATACTCCTTTACTCTTGTACTTGTTCGGTAGTTTGTCTAGTATATAAGTATATTCTATCAGAGTTGTTGGATTTTGGCGAGGTTATTATATCGACGAGAGCGCCGTCGATGTCTGTGTGACCGAGAGTGGCGAAGGTCTGGGGGTAATTTTCGGGGGCGGGGAGGGTGTTGTCGATTTTGTAGGAGTCTTCTTCGGTTTCGAGGATTTTGAAGAAGTTATAGGTGGTTTCTTGATCAATGACATAGAGAGTGGAACCGGGTTCAAGGTTGGCGCGGACGAGAGTAATGTCGTTATCAAATTCGTCAGCAACCATCGGGACGTAGCGGTAGCCAAAGATGAAATGGGAAATGCCACTGATAATCATAACACCCATAAAGAAACCAATTGGAAAGACGGCGGAAATGCGAGCATAAGGATTGTCTGGGAAGAGGTCGTACCATTTGTCGAGGATATAACGGAGGCCGTGCGCGATAAGGATAGCAAGCGGGAGGAGGATAAGGATAGCGGAGTCAGGGTTCAGACCAGCGAGAAATATCGTGAAGACAATGAGCCAGCTAGCGATAGAATTGCGCGAGGCAAAGAAGCCTTTGGCGGTGGAGAGGAGACCGATAACGGCGAGAGTAATCGAGGCGAGCCCGACGAATGGGGAGAGGAAGACACTCTCGAGCGTGGTGCTCCAGGAGAAGAGCGGAAGGAAGGCAACCTTGATATTCTCGATGAAGCCACTCATGGTGAGGTCAGGGGCGAAGAGCAACTCTGCGATAATGCTTGGGTTGATGAAAATGGCGATAATGAGGGCGGACAGGCCGAGTAAGATGATAAAAATTGTGAAAATGAGCGGGATAGTGGGTAGGGTTTTGATGGTGAAGCGGAGGTGAGGGTGGATTAGAGCGAAGACAACGATGAAGCCAGCGAGATAAATCATGTAGGGTGTGAAAATCGAAGCGAGGAGGGCGAAGGCGAAAATGAAGCAATAAACGGGTTTTGGCTTGGTGACTCCTTGGATTTTTGAGCCGAGCCAGAGGAGGAGGGTGGGCCAGAAAACGAGCATAATGAGCGGAGTGCCAGAGCCGGCAAGATAGAGGAATGAAGCGGAAAGAACGGCGAGGATTGAAGCGAGGAGGGCGACGTTGGTCTTAAACCAGCGGTTAAGGAGGAGAATAAGCAAAAGACCAAGGAAAACACCCAGTACAATACTGGGGAGTTTGACAGAATAGACCGAGAGACCGAGAACAGAAATAGAAAGTTTCTGAAGCGCGCGATATGGGAGATTGACGAGGTCACCCTTCATGACACTGTCGGGTTGAAGAGCGTAGGAGTGCGCAGCGGAAGCCATCTCGGCTTCGGAGAGGCCATTCGGGGCGAGTAGGGGCAAACCAAAAAGCAGGGTCAGATAAGCAATTGCTAGCAAAAAAAAGCCAATATAGAAACGGCAGCGATAGAGGAAAAGTTTTGAGAGAGCAATTTTCTTCACATAACTATTATACCATTACATGGTAAAATAGCGCGTATTTTCGGAAAAGAAAGTGGATTCCCTCTTCTCTTGAATGCTATCATTATAGCACAAGTTCCTTTGGCTGACCGAAAACTAGCCCTCCTCGGTATGCTCCTTGTCGAGTGACATAAAGCGGAGAAGCTCGGGGTGGAAGTAGAGCTCGACTTTGCCGACTGGGCCATGACGGTGTTTGGCGAGGATGAGCTCAGTGATGTTGGTGGGGACGAAATCGTCGTTGTTTTGTTTGTAGTAGTCGGGACGATGGAGGAACATGACGAGGTCGGCATCTTGCTCGATGGAGCCGGATTCACGAAGGTCGGAGAGAACGGGGCGAGGGTCGTCGCGACCAGTGACGCCACGAGAGAGCTGGGCGAGGGCGATGACGGGGATTTCGAGCTCGCGGGCAAGAGTTTTTAGACCGCGAGAGATTTCGGTGACCTCTTGGACACGGTTGCCGGCGTAGCGGTCGGACCCCTGAAGGAGCTGGAGGTAGTCGACGATAACCATGCTAATATTGTGGTCGTGGGCGGCGCGGCGAGTCTTGTTGCGGAGCTCGAGGATGGTCATGGAGCTGGTGTCGTCAATATAGAGCGGGACTTCATTCATTTCGCCGAGGGCGTCACCGATGCGGGCGAAGTCTTCGTCGGAGAGATTGCCAGTGCGAATTTTCCAGGCGTCAACGCCGGCGATATCGGAAACCATGCGGTCGACGATTTCGTTGTTCCCCATTTCCATAGAGTAGAAGAGGACGCCTTTGCCTTCGCCGTTTCGGGTGGCGACGTTGTAAGCGAGGTTTTGGGCGAAGGTAGTTTTACCCATGGCTGGGCGGGCGCCGATGATGATGAGGTCGCCTTTCTGGAAGCCAGCAGTTTTATTGTCGAGGTCGCGGAAGCCGGTCTTGAGGCCGCGGAGGGCGCCTTTGTTTTTATGAAGTTCTTCGATACGGTCGTAAGCGTCGATGAGGAGGTCTTCAAGGGCGACATATTCGGATTTGGTGGTTTGGTCAGAAACTTCAAAGAGGTTTTTCTCGGCGCGACCGACTAATTCTTGGACATCGGCGGCGGTGTCGTAGGCGGCGGTGGCGATGTCGGTGCCGGCCTGGATGAGACGGCGACGAAGAGCAGCCTGGGCGACTAGCTCGGCGTAGGCTTCCGAGTGCGAGGCGGTTGGGACGAAGTTGGTAAGCTCGGTGAGATAGGGCGCACCGCCGACTTCTTTGAGGGTTTTCTGATTTTTGAGCTCGGAAGTTAGGGTCATGAGGTCAATCGGTCGGTGATGATCGTAAAGATTCATCATGCCCTTGAAAATATGCTTGTGGCGAGGTTCGTAGAAATCTTCAGATCCCAGCAACTCAAGGACATTGGGAAAAGATTTGTCGGACAGAAGCAAAGCCCCGAGGAGTGATTTCTCAGCTTCTAGATCTTGGGGCGGGATGCGCCCGTCGCTATGATTGGCGTGAACATCATTATCCACGGTCGGCTACCTCCTATGTCGACGACCGCGGGGTGGATGTTCCAGATAATATATATTGGCTATTCCGGATAATGCACTGGCTGTCGCGGGTGATATGGATTCCCCACCTAGAATGGCATATCGGTGTCGATTTCTTTTACATTTCCCATTATAGCAGAGATTTGGGAAATTGTGGCGTCTTTAGGGGCGGTGCGTTCGTCGATGGAGTGGACGATGAGCTCGATGCCGTCGGGAAGAGCTTCGGCGATAATGCGACTATTACTATCTTTTTTGAGGACTCGTTCGGAGAATTTATTGGAGGGGTAAATCTGGAGGGTACGACCATCGAATTCATGGTCGGTTTTTTGGAGCTGGAGAAAGATAGCATTGTGGTCCTGGCGGATGGTTTCGAGGAAGTCTTTCCAGTCGAAAGGCTGATCGTTGGCGGGTTTTTGAGGGGTTTTAGTGGGTGTTGGGGCTGGATTTTGGGGGTCTTCGGAGGCGATTTTGCTTTCTGGGGCGTTTTCAGCGGGTTTAGAGGGCGTTTTGGCTAGAGTGGGGTTAGATGGTGGAGTGGTTTTTGGAGCTGGTTCTGGGGCTATTGGCGCGGTTGGGTTTTTTGTGGGGGTTGCTAAGGGATTTTGAGAAATATTATTCGGGAAACTTTGAGGGATGCCGTTTATGGAGCGCTGCGAGGTATTTCCGGTGGGGTTTTGGGCGGTGCCTCCGGCGGGGTTTTGGAGGAGGGCTAGGAGGAGCTTTGCGTCAGGAAATGGCGGTTGAACTTCGGGGAGTTTGGCGAGGAGGGACAGCAAGCTCGGTTCGGGATGTTGGATGATGGTCTCGATGAGTTCAGAAGCGATGGTCTCGGGTTTAATCCCAGTGTTGAGAAGGTTTTTTAAGAGGGTATGGATTGTTGTGGCGTCGTTCGCGGCGTAGGCTGTGAGGAGCTCGGAGAGGGCCTGGGTTTCCGGAAGACCGAGGGCTCGTTCAAGCAGTTCAGCAGTGATGACTTGGTCGGAGAGGGTGGTGATTTGGTCGAGGATACTGAGTGAATCACGGAAAGAACCGCCACCGCGGCGAACGACGATATCGAGCGCGCTATCTTCAATGGGAATGTTTTCAGCATCGGCGATTTTCTTGAGGTGAGCCTTCATGGTTTCAGGGTCGGCGAGGCGGAAAGTGTGGACTTGGGTGCGGGAAGATATAGTGATCGGGACTTTGTAAGCGTCGGTGGTGGCCATGATAAAGACGACGTGCTCGGGCGGCTCCTCGAGGGTTTTCAAGAGAGCGTTGGCGGCGGATTTGGTTAGCATATGAACTTCGTCGATGATATAGACTTTGTATTTCCCTTTGGTGGGGGCGATGATGGCTTTTTCGCGGAGTTCACGAATGTTATCGACACCAGTGTTGGAGGCGGCGTCGATTTCGATAATGTCGAGATAATTGTCTTCTAGCTGATAGTCGAAATTATTGATAGCATGAGCAAAAATTCGTGCAACGGAGGTTTTTCCAGTTCCGCGGGGTCCGATAAATAGATAGGCGTGGGAAATCTTGCCTTGTTTGATGGCGGATTTGAGTGGGGTGGTGATTTGGTCTTGCCCAACGACGTCATTGAGCGAGATTGGGCGATATTTGCGATAGAGGGCTTTGACTGGCTTCGTGTTAGTTTTTGCGCTGGCGGAAGTTTTGGCAGGTTTTGTGTCAGCGGAAGCCGTTTTAGAGGGCTTTGCGTTATTGGAAACCGAAGGAGCTTTGGAGGTCATTTAGAGGGCGGCCTCGACGGCAGCCCAGGCGGCATCTTCGTTGTTGGCGGGGATAATGGCAGAAACTTGGCTACCTTCACGGAGATGGAAGTAAGTGACAGAAGCGTAGAGCACTTCGTATTCGCGACCGTTAACTTCGATATAGTATTTGTCGTCGTGATGAACGAGAGTACCGATGACGGCGCGGCGTTCGACTGGACCGATTTGTTTATAGAGGAAGCGACCTTCGGGAGTGATGGTGAGTTTCAGGATGTCGCCTTCAATGAGTTTGGATTTCGAAGCGTAGTTGGCTGGGACGGGATAATTCTTGCCATCTGGGCCAATCATAATCTGACCGTCGAAAACACCTTCGATAATCTTCCCTTCGGGGCTGGAGATAACTGTTTCACGCGGAGCCGTAATCGCTTCACCGTCGCCGAGGACGGAGATAAGTAGTTCTTTGGCGGCAGCAAGGTTGGTCTCGGCTTCTTGGATTAAGCCACGCAGTCGCTTGATTTGTTTTTCTGGTAATTCAGACATCACCTCGCATCCTGTCCGTCATTAACTTTTATTCTAGTATCATGATACCGCGGGCAGTGTCAAAAGTCAACCGCATTTTTTTTCTGGTTTTCCACCGTAAAAACGTCGGTCGGTGTGAAATTGTTGTAAAAAATACATATAGAAATGTCTTGCGAAAATTGCTTGAATGGGCTTATGGTTGAAAACATATTAGTTCGAAAAGCGCCAAATCCGTGCTCAAGAGACTTGTGTCGCTTTGGTTCGTGCGTTATGGGCAGGCTTGCCTGCGAGAAGCGGCTTTTTAGTCTCTCTCGCATGAATTTAGCTCTTCTCTAATCTCGATTTTCTTTGTCCTTTTGGTATTTTATAACATAATTTCACGGTTTTGACTAGGCTACAATTTTTGAAAAAATTTTAGCGTCTATTTTACGACAACAGGGGTGAGAAAGTAAAATTACCGGACAGAATCTTGGTTTTTGTCCGGTAGTTCGGGGTTTGTTCGGGTGGTCATCCGCCCCAGCCGCCGCCCCGCCAAGCAGTTATTGTTAGAAAAAGTATGGAGAACTTTACTAACATCTTTTCTGTGTGATGCTACAGAATTATAAGTGTTATATCGCGATATTTATATATTATTGTAAAAAAGGAATAGGTATGTGCTATATCGACAATATATACTAAACTACTTGACGGTTGCGGAGGCTGGGGCAGAGAAGGCCTTAGTCTTAAAGTTTATCTGGCGAGACAGCGAACGGAGAAACCAAATTGACGGTATTCGCCAGTAGATGGGTCGACGGCGCTAGTGCCACTGAAGTAGAGACTATAAGCATCTCCATCGGAGGCTGCGGAAGACGACCAGTAATAACCGTAGTTGTTGGCGCCAAAGAGTAAGCCACTAATGTTTTGGTGGATATCTCCACTCCTAACAAAATACAGCGGAGAACTGGTTAGCTTGGCGACGTCAGAGTCGATAGAGTAAGCATTAATGAGGGTTTGGAATTCTCCAGAAAAAGTGCTGGTTGGTAGGCGCCATCCTTTTGGACAAATACTGCTCGTTGTCTGCTCGCTCGTGATATTCCCGCCCGTTCCTGCCGTTGCTGCATTCCACTGGTAATGATTGCCTGCAATATAGTGTGCTAGATTATCATTATTCCGGGTAGTTGGAGTATCATAAACCGTAAATTGTTCGGGGCACTGGGAGAAATCATTCTTTGGGAATTCGCAGTTGTTATAGGCGGCAGGATTTGCAATCCTATAATCCCCCAAGCTCCAAGATCTTTGCCCTAGATTATCTGGGAAAATCGTATTTGCGTCCGCCACTGTTGCCGTATATGCCGGGTTCTTGCCGTTATCTCCCGGCGTCCAATTGCTGCTCACATCCGATGCTTCTGGAGTAAGTGGAGTAGTTTGTTCGTTCAAGTCCAGGTCAAGGTTCTGCGTCATCCAACAATTCCCATCAGCTAGCTTGGTCACCCAGTAGTATTTGCCATCCC